>JAJTBQ010000276.1 GCA_021286835.1 Thiomonas sp. | reverse complement strand
CGTGCAGGACATGCTTGCCCATTGGGTGCGCAGGGGGCTGGCGGCTGAAGTCATGTCGGGAGCGACGGGCGGCAGCTGCGGCAGCGGCGCCTGCGGGGGGTGCGGCCAGTGTGCGTCGCCGTCCCCGGCTCAGGCACTCTATGTGTGGCAGGGGCCGGGCAAATCCCAGGCTGCGCCGCATCCGGTGTTTGCGCTTCGGCCCGCCGCCTGACCCCTACCACGGCGCACACGAGTGCGCCGCTGCAAGGTTTTGCATCAGGGTCTAGGCTTTCGGTGATGTCTTTTTTGGCGCGCCCGGTGGGCGCGTTTTGTCATTGACCGGAGAGTCCCATGCACACCCCCATGATCTATCGCCATCTCGGCCGCAGTGGCCTGCAAGTCAGTCTGTTCTCGCTCGGTTCCTGGGTGACGTTTCACAACCAGGTCGATGCTTCCGGCGTGCGGGAAATGATGGCCGCCGCGCGTGATGCCGGCGTCAACTTCTTCGACAATGCCGAGGTCTATGCCAATGGCCAGAGCGAAAGCCTGATGGGCGAGGCGCTGGCACAGCTCAAGTGGCACCGCCTCGATTACGTGGTCTCGAGCAAGTTCTTCTGGGGCCTGGACGCGGGCAGTGCGGAGAAGCCGCGGATCAACGGCCGCAACACCCTCAACCGAAAATACCTGATGCAGGCGGTGGACGGCAGCCTGCAGCGGCTGAAGCTCGATTTCATCGACCTGATCTACTGCCATCGGCCCGATCCGCATACCCCGATCGAGGAAACCGTCTGGGCGCTGCACAACATCATCGAGCAGGGCAAGGCGCTTTATTGGGGCACCAGCGAATGGAGCGCCGACGAAATCCGCGCCGCTTACGACATTGCCGAGCGTCATCACCTGCACAAGCCGGTGATGGAGCAGCCGCAGTACCACCTGTTTCATCGTTCGCGCGTGGAACAGGAGTACGCCCGCCTCTACACCGACCTCGGCCTTGGACTCACCACCTGGAGTCCTCTGGCTTCGGGTCTGCTGACGGGCAAGTACCGGAACGGCGCGCCCGCAGGCAGCCGTGGCGCCTTGCAAAGTGTGAGCTTCCTGCGCGATGGCTTGCTCGACGCCGACCGCAACGCCGCGGTGCAGCGCTTCGAGGCTCTAGCGAAACAGCTCGACTGCAGCGTGGCCCAGCTCGCATTGGCCTGGGTGGCGCACAACCCGCGGGTGAGTTCGGTGATTCTGGGCGCGTCGCGGTTGTCGCAACTGGAGGAGAACCTGGGCGCGTTGAACGTGCTGCCCAGGCTCACACCGGACGTGCTCAGCCAGATGGATGCCATTTCCGCGCCACTGGCAGCCTGATCGGCTGCCGCCATGCGCAACTCAGGGTGCTGTGTCGCGCTCCAGCGCGCTCAGCCAGCGCAGGGCGTGCTCGCGATGGTCGCCGCACATATCGGCGCCGGGCTGCAGGCCGCTGCAGACGCTCGGCCGCTCCGGCTTGCCGAACAGGGCGCAGCGCAGATCGTCCAGAAGCTGCACGCAGGGCACGCCCGCGGGTTTGCCCAGGGGCATGCCGGGAATGGGGCTGCTGATCGACGGTGCGATGCAGCAGGCCGCGCAGCCCGGCCTGCACTCAGCCGCGCTTGAGGTGTGACCGGGCACGTCGATCAGCCGAACAGCTTGCGGGTGATTTCGGCAACGTGCTTACCCTGATAGCGGGCGATGTCGAGTTCGTTGGCGCTGGGCTGGCGGCTGCCGTCGCCCTTGCTCAGGGTCGTGGCGCCATAGGGCGAGCCGCCGCTGACGGCGTCCATGTACGTCAGCCCGGCGCAAGCGTAAGGCACACCCACGACCACCATGCCGTGATGGAACAGTGTGGTGTGGAAGGAGGTGATGGTGGTTTCCTGCCCGCCATGCTGCGTGGCGGTGCTGGCGAACACGCTGCCGACCTTGCCCACGAGCTTGCCTTGCTGCCACAGCGCGCCGGTCTGGTCGAGGAAGTTGCGCATCTGGCCGCACATATTGCCGAAGCGCGTGGGCGTGCCGAAGATCACCGCGTCGTAGTCCGCCAGATCGGCGGGCTGGGCGATGGGGGCGGCCTGATCGGTCTTGGCATGGATGGCGGCCAAGGTTTCAGCCGGCATGGTTTCGGGCACGCGCTTGATGTCCACGGTGCAGCCCGCCACGCTCTTCGCGCCTTCGGCCACGGCCTGGGCCATGGTCTCCACATGGCCCCAGGTGCTGTAGTACAGGACAAGAATCTTTGCCATCGTTGATCTCCTCGTGAAAGTGTGTGAGCGGGTGAGCTGGCCGGTTCGGCGCGCTGCCCGGCATTGTGGTCCGCCGGTGGCATTTGTGCAGGGCAGGGGAGATCATGCGATGCGCGGACAAACCCTTCATGTCGGCGGTTCGTTGCCCAGGCCCTCCGCCAGAAAATCCACCAGCGCCCGCACGGCCGGCAGCAGCCCCCGGCGCGATGCGAACACCGCGTGGATGATTTCAGGCCGCGGCGCCCAGCCCGGCAGCACATGGCTGAGCTGGCCCCTGGCGAGTTGCGCCTGCACCATCATGAGCGGAAGCTGCACGATGCCTGCGCCGGCCACGGCCGCCTCGCGCAGCGCGGGCATGCTCGACGACACCAGCCGGGGCTGATGGCGGATCGCGGCTTGCGCGCCTTCCGGTCCATGCAGATCCCAAACCTGGGTCACCCCGAGCTGGCTGCCCAGAGCCAGGCTGGGCAGACCAGCCAGGCTGGCGGGTGCCTGCGGCACCTGCGTATGGGCCAGCAGGGCCGGGCTGGCCACCAGCACCTGCACCCTCTCGGCGAGGGTGCGCAGCACGAGATCGCTGTCGTCGAGCGGCGGGGGGCGCACCCGCAAGGCCACGTCGATGCCTTCGGCCACCACGTCCACGCGCCGGTTCGTGGCGTCGAGCTGCAATTGCACCTGCGGATACCGCACCAGGAAGGCCGCCACCATGGCGCCGACCTGCGCATCGAGCAGCGCGACGGGGCAG
>JAJTBQ010000013.1 GCA_021286835.1 Thiomonas sp. | reverse complement strand
CAGCCATGCTCGCGCACATCCGCCGCCCGCAGCAGGCGCTGGCGCCGGGCCAGTTCGAGGATGTCATCAGCCTGGTTCATGAGGGGGAAGTTTAATATCCGCATTACTTTTGTTCAAGTGATGCGAATTTCAACTAACCCCGTACTGTCGCTTCACAGCTCGCCGGTCCTGCGTATGGCACGGCCCGCTGATGGCGACGAGTGGCAAAAAACAACATTAGCCGCAACCATGCTTAGAATCCTTTGGCAGTTGGTTCGAGCCCAGCACGGCCTACCAAATACCCCGCAAATGCACGAAGAAGCACTGCATCGCTTCTTCCGACACCGTCATGCCCTCCTGGACGACTTACCTGCTGTTCATCGGCTTTGCACTGGCCGCCTCGTTCACACCCGGACCGGCGGTGATGCTGTCCATACACAACGCCATGAATCTGGGCTGGCGACATGCGCTGTGGTCGTCCCTGGGCAATATCACGGGTCTGCTGGTGCTTGCCACGTTGAGCGCCTTGGGGCTCAACGCGATCCTGCAATCGTCCGAACTGGCGTTCACCGTGGTGAAGGTGGCGGGTGCCGCCTATCTGATCTGGCTGGGCGTGCAGCAATGGCGCAATGCGTCCAGGCGTGGGGCGTCTGCGCGGGTCGAGGCGCCTCGCCGCCCGGAGCCGGCGCAGATGCCGCACAGGCTTTATGTGAAGGGTCTGACCGTGGCCTTGACCAATCCCAAGGCGATTGCCTTCATTGCCGCGCTGTTTCCGCAATTCCTGAACGTCGCGCGCCCGCTGGGGCCGCAATATGCCGCCTTGACGCTGACGTTCATGGCGATTTCCCTGCTGGCTCTGAGCACTTATGCGGGTGTGGCCGTGCTGGCGCGCAAGCGCTTGAACGGGTGGTTCGCCTCGGGCTGGCCCCAAAGGGTGTCGGGATCGGTGTTCTGCGCTTTCGGCCTGGGATTGCTGCGTCTTTCGCGGCCCTGACCCGACTGCCCCTGCCGGGGGTCATGCCCAACCCGGAGGTGCCCAGGACGCCATCATGCGCAGCCGTGCCGCGTGCAGGCGCTCGGACATGAGGGTGGCGAACATCTTCATCACGGCGTAACCGAGCGCAGGGTCTTGCTCGCACTCCTGCAGAATCGCCTTGCCGTCAAAGCGCAACAACGTGACCGGGGTGAGCGCCTTGGCTTCGAACGCCCAGCGGTAGGGAGGAATCAGCCATGACCAGCCGATCACGTCCCACGGACCCAGCGTCTGCACCTCGACACCCGGGCCGTTGATGGCGGGCACGCAGATCTTCACGCGGCCTTCCCGCACGACGTAGAAGGCGTCTGCCGCCTGATCCTGAAGGAAGAGCACGCCATCGGGTGCGAGCTGCACCTCCCGCGCGTGACGAAGCAAACGCGCCAACTGCTCGGCATTGAGGGCGGACAGCAGGGTACGACTGCGCAGGTCGTGCAGCAGGGCGGACGATTCCATGGCGGGGCTCCTTCAGCGTCGGGTCAACGGGTCCATTGCAGTCCTTTGCCCGGAAGCCGTGTTGACACACGTCAACGCCCCCCGAACCCGGCCAGCCCCAACTTCACATAAGGGTTTTTGCTTATTTATGGGTTGCGCCCAGGTGGAAGAATCGCAACCCATTGCATGAGCGGGAGGGATCATGGGCGCAACCACCATCGGCATCAAAATGGACGACGCCCTGCGCGAGCGGGTGCGTATGGCGGCAGCGCGATTGGGTCGAACCCCGCACTGGCTGATCAAACAGGCCACGCTTGAGCGCATCGAGCAGATCGAAAGAGGCGAATGGGGGATGGCGTCTTGCTCGACTTCGGGTTTGGATCTGCCCTCGCCCCACCCCGTCGAACCCGAGGAAGCCGCCTCCCCGGTGCCCTTTCTCGACTGGGCGCAGAGCGTTCTGCCGCAGACCGATCTGCGGGCGGCCATCACCGCGGCCTGGCATCGGCCTGAGCCCGAGTGTCTGCCGAGTTTGATCGAACTGGCGCAGATGCCCGATGACAACGCGCGCGCGGCCGTCCGTGAACTGGCGCAGCGGCTGGTCGAGGGTGTGAGGGCGCGGCGCGAGATGGGCGGCGTGGAGGCGCTGGTGCAGGAGTTCTCGCTCTCCAGCCAGGAAGGCGTCGCCCTGATGTGTCTGGCCGAGGCGCTGCTGCGCATCCCCGACAACGCCACGCGCGACGCCCTGATCCGCGACAAGATCAGCCGCGGCGACTGGCAGGCCCACCTCGGGCACTCGCCCTCGATGTTCGTGAACGCCGCCGTCTGGGGCCTGATGCTCACCGGCAGGCTGACCGCGACCTCCAGCGAAAAAGGCCTGGCAAGCGCCCTGTCCCGGCTCATCGGCAAGGGAGGCGAACCGCTGATCCGGCAAGGCGTGCAGCGTGCCATGCGACTGATGGGCGAGCAATTCGTGACCGGGCAGACCATTGCC
Organism: Thiomonas sp.; assembly: GCA_021286835.1. Lineage (GTDB taxonomy): Bacteria > Pseudomonadota > Gammaproteobacteria > Burkholderiales > Burkholderiaceae_C > Thiomonas. The sequence goes on along the minus strand of JAJTBQ010000013.1, from coordinate 16,510 downwards.
GAGGCGCTGGCCAACAGCCGCGCGCAGGAGCGCAGGGGATTTCGCTACTCCTACGACATGCTGGGCGAGGCGGCGCTCACCGAGGCCGACGCGCAGCGCTACTTCGCCGCGTATGAGCAGGCACTGCACGCCATCGGCAAGGCCTCGCACGGGCGCGGCATCTTCGAGGGCCCGGGGCTGTCGGTCAAGCTCTCCGCCCTGCATCCGCGCTACAGCCGTGCCCAGTATGCCCGGGTGATGGACGAACTGCTGCCCCGGCTCACCGCCCTGGTGGTGCTGGCGCGGCAGTACGACGTGGGCATCAACATCGACGCGGAGGAGGCCGACCGGCTCGAACTCTCGCTCGATCTGCTGGAGGCGCTCTGCTTCCATCCTGGGCTCAAGGGCTGGAACGGCATCGGCTTCGTGGTCCAGGCCTACCAGAAGCGCTGCCCCTTCGTCATCGACCATCTCCTCGATCTGGCCCGGCGCAGCGGGCACCGGCTGATGGTGCGGCTGGTGAAAGGCGCCTACTGGGACAGCGAGATCAAGCGCGCGCAGACCGACGGCTTCGACGGCTACCCGGTCTACACCCGCAAGGTGCACACCGATGTGGCCTACCTGGCCTGTGCCCGCAAACTGCTGGCCGCGCCAGGCGCCGTCTATCCGCAATTCGCCACGCACAACGCGCAGACCCTGGCGTCGATCGTGCACATGGCCGGGCCGAACTACTACGCCGGACAGTACGAGTTCCAATGCCTGCACGGCATGGGCGAACCGCTGTACGACCAGATCGTCGGCGCGAGCGGCGATGGCAAGCTGTCGCGGCCCTGCCGTATTTATGCGCCGGTCGGCACGCACGACACCCTGCTGGCCTATCTGGTGCGGCGCCTGCTGGAAAACGGCGCCAACACCTCGTTCGTCAACCGCATCGGCGACGACGCCGTGCCCGTTTCCGCCCTGGTGAGCGATCCGGTGGATGACGCACGTGCCATCGCCGCGCAGACCGGCGTGCTCGGCGCGCCCCATCCGCGCATCCCCCTGCCCCGGCAGCTCTACGCCGGGCTGGGGGATCTGTCGCGTCCGAACTCCGCCGGACTCAATCTTGCCCACGAGCAGCAACTGGCCTCGCTCAGCGCCGCGCTGCTGCGCAGCGCGCAACAACGTCCTCACGCCGCGCCTACCGTCCAGGATGCGCCTCCACCAGCCGATCCGGCGCAGGCCGAAGCCGACGGCTGGCTGGCCGTGCTCAATCCGGCCGATCCGCGCGACGCCGTGGGATGGGTGCGCCACACCACCCGGCCGCAACTGGACGACGCCCTGCAACGCGCCCAGAACGCAGCGCCGATCTGGCAGGTCACCCCGCCGTCCGAGCGCGCCGCCTGCCTACAGCGCGCTGCCGATGCGCTGGAGCAGCAGATGCAACCCTTGCTCGGGCTCATCGTGCGCGAAGCCGGCAAGACCCTGCCGAGCGCCGTGGCCGAGGTGCGCGAGGCCGTGGACTTTCTGCGCTTTTATGCCGCGCAGGTGGCCGCCCGGTTCGACAACGCCACCCATCGCCCTTTGGGCGTGGTGCTGTGCATCAGCCCCTGGAATTTTCCGCTGTCCATCTTCTGTGGCCAGGTGGCCGCGGCGCTGGCCGCGGGCAATGCCGTGCTGGCCAAACCCGCCGAGCAGACGCCGCTGATCGCGGCCACCCTGGTTCGGCTGCTTCATGCCGCGGGCGTGCCGACCGACGCGGTGCAACTCGTGCCGGGCCAAGGCGGCACCGTGGGCGCCGCCTTGGTGGCGCATCCGTCCGTGGCCGGGGTGATGTTCACCGGCTCGACCGAGGTGGCCCAAAGCATCGCGCGCACGGTAGCGCAGCGTCTGAGCCCGCAGGGTCGCAGCGTGGTCCTGATTGCCGAGACGGGGGGGCAGAACGCGTTGATCGCCGATTCGTCGGCGCTGGCCGAACAACTGGTGGCCGACGTCCTGACCTCGGCCTTCGACTCGGCCGGCCAGCGCTGCTCCGCACTGCGCCTGCTGTGCATCCAGGACGACGTGGCCGACCGGGTGATCGGCATGATCCGCGAGGCCATGGCCGACTGGAGCCTCGGCAATCCCGACCGCATGCACACCGACATCGGCCCCGTGATCGATCGCGAGGCTCGCGACACGCTCGAAGCGCACATCGTCCGCATGCAGGCGGCGGGACTGGCGGTGACGCGGCTGGGACGCGATGAAAGCAACGGCCTGGGCACCTTCGTTCGCCCGGCGCTGATCGAGATCGACACCATCGACCGACTGCAGCGCGAAGTCTTCGGCCCCGTGCTGCATGTGCTGCGCTACCGCCGCGACCAGGCGGCGACGGTGCTCGACGCCGTCAACGCCACGGGCTACGGCCTGACTTTCGGCATCCACAGCCGCATCGACGAGACCATTGCCGAATGGAGCACGAAAGCCCGCGCGGGCAATGTGTACGTCAACCGCAATCTCATCGGCGCCGTCGTCGGGGTCCAACCTTTCGGTGGCCTTGGCAAGTCGGGCACCGGCCCCAAGGCCGGCGGTCCGCTTTATCTCGATCGCCTGGTGCAGCCCCGCGACCCGTTCCATGGCGGACTGTCCGATCTGCAACTGCCGGGCTCCATGGAGCGCATCCAGACCGAACCCGCCCCCGCAAGCCACGACGCCCTGCGCCGCCTGATCGACGCGCTCCAGCCCCCGGCCTTCGATCTGGACGCGCAGGGCCTGGCCCGCTTGCGCAACGCCTGCGCGCACTATCTCGCCGCCAGTCCGGTCGGCCTCGCCTTCGTCCTGCCTGGCCCTACCGGAGAATCCAACCGCTACCGGCTGTTGCCCCGCGAAGGTGGCATCTGGTGCATGCCGCAGACCGCCCTGGGCCTACTGCATCAGCTTGCAGCCTCGCTCGCCACGGGCCATGTCGGCCTGATCGAGATACCAAGCCCCGACAGCCCGATCGCATCGTGGCTTGAGGCGCTGCCTCCTGAGGTGAAGCGGTTCGTGCGGACTTGCACGCCAGCGCAGCGAGAAACACAGCCCGACCTGGGCGTGGTGCTGTTCGAAGGCGACGCCGACGCCCTGGCGCGCGCCCAGATCGAACTGGCGCAGCGCGATGGCCCGATCGTGCGCATGGAGAGTCGCAGCCCGGCGCAACTCGCCGAGGGTGCCCTGATCGATCTCCACGCGCTGATGCATGAGCAAAGCGTGAGCATCAACACCGCCGCGGCCGGCGGCAATGCACAGCTCATGACCTTGGCATGAACAGCCGCCCCATGCCCCACAATGTTGATTTCACCACCGCCACGCCTATGTCATCCACCCTGCAATCCACGGCCCCGCTGGGTCAACCCGTTCCCGGATGGTGCCCACCCCCGCTGCCCGCCAAGACCTCGCTCGAAGGCCGTTTCTGCAAACTGGAACCCGCAGAGCCCTCCCGGCACGGTGCCGATCTCTACGCCGCGCAAACCCTGGACGCCCACGGCGAGGGCTGGCATTACCTCCCCTATGGTCCGTTCGCATCGGCGCAGGACTATGAGGCCTGGATGATCGCCAACTGCCTGGGCCCCGACCCGCTGTTCTTCGCCATTCTCGACGCGCACACCGAGCGCGCGGTCGGATTGGCCAGCTACCTGCGCATCACCCCTGCGGCGGGCAGCATCGAGATCGGCCATCTTTACTTCTCGCCGCTGCTGCAGCGCAAGCCCGCGGCAACCGAGGCGCTGTTCCTGCTGATGGACCAGGCGTTTGCGTTGGGCTACCGCCGGCTGGAATGGAAATGCAATGCGCTGAACGCGGCTTCGCGCAGCGCCGCCCAGCGCCTCGGCTTTGCGTTCGAGGGCATCTTTCGTCAGGCGGCCGTGGTGAAAGGTCGCAACCGCGACACCGCGTGGTTCAGCATCATCGACGGGGAATGGCCGCAGCTACGCAGGGCCTTCGAACGCTGGCTGGCACCGGCGAACTTCGATGAAAACGGGCGGCAGCGCGAGCGCCTGTCGGCACTCACCGCCGCCGCCCTGGGGCGGACTCCCGCCGGTCAGGCGGAGTAGACCGGGAAGGCGTCGGTCAGCTTCTTGACCTCGGCGCGCACCCGCTCCAGCGTGGCCGCGTCGTGCGGGTTCTCCAGCACGTCGGCGATCAGGTGGGCGGTCTTCTCGGCCTCGGCCTCCTTGAAGCCCCGGGTGGTCATGGCCGGCGAACCCACGCGAATGCCTGAGGTGACGAACGGCTTTTCGGGATCGTTGGGAATGGCATTCTTGTTGACGGTGAGGTGCGCCTCGCCCAATACCTTTTCGGCGTCCTTGCCCGTGATGTTCTTGGCCCGCAAATCCACCAGCATCACGTGCGATTCGGTTCGATTGCTGACGATGCGCAGGCCGCGCCGCGTCAGTGTTTCGGCCAGCACGCGCGCGTTGGCCACGACCTGCTGCTGATACGCCTTGAACTCGGGCGTGAGCGCTTCCTTGAAAGCGACAGCCTTGCCGGCGATGACGTGCATCAGCGGCCCGCCCTGGATGCCCGGGAAGATGGCGCTGTTGATCGGTTTGGCGAGCGCTTCCTTCATCAGGATCACGCCGCCGCGCGGGCCGCGCAGGCTCTTGTGGGTGGTCGTGGTCACCACGTCGGCATGCGGCACCGGGTTGGGGTAGACACCCGCGGCCACGAGGCCGGCATAGTGGGCCATGTCCACCATGAAGTAGGCCCCCACCGCCTTGGCCACCTTGGCGAAACGCTCGAAGTCGATGCGCAGGCTGTAGGCACTGGCGCCTGCGATGATGAGTTTGGGCTTGTGCTCGTGCGCCAGGCGTTCCATGGCGTCGTAGTCGATCTCTTCCTGCGCGTTCAGGCCGTAGCTCACCACCTTGAACCACTTGCCGCTCATGTTCAGCGGCATGCCGTGAGTGAGGTGGCCGCCCTCGGCCAGGCTCATGCCCATGATGGTGTCGCCCGGCTGCAGCAGGGCGAAGAACACGCCCTGGTTGGCTTGCGATCCGGAATTGGGCTGCACGTTGGCGGCTTCGGCGCCGAACAACTCTTTCACCCGATCGATCGCGAGCTGTTCGACGATGTCGACGAACTCGCAGCCACCGTAATAGCGCTTGCCGGGATAGCCCTCGGCGTACTTGTTGGTGAGCTGGGAACCCTGCGCCTGCATGACCGCGGGCGAGGTGTAGTTTTCCGAGGCGATCAGCTCGATGTGGTCTTGCTGGCGCTGGTTCTCGGACTGGATGGCGGCCCACAATTCGGGGTCGGTCTGGGCGATGGTCTTGGTGCGGTCGAACATGGAGAAAGTCCAGTTAATGGGTCCCAGTTACGGCCAGCGCCGGCTTCCCTTCAAGGGAAGCGGCAAGCCTGGGCTGATGACGATCATTGACAGCGATGGCGCTGGCCCAGGCGAACGGCATAAAGTCCAGCACTCCCCGGTGGTTCATCCACCTCAAGACCGGTCAAGCTGCCGGTCTCTATCGCCAGTCGTGCAGTCCGATATGGTACTGCTTCGTGTCAGGTGAGTGACGCGTGTTTCTGCTGCACAGGCAAGGGTTCGGTCGCCACGGTCGATTTAGCGGCGGCCGACAACGCTTGCGGCGACACAGCATGGCCTGCACTGGCCGTCATTGGCGCCGCAGCCTTGGGCAGCAGCCCCGCAACGCGTTCGAGCTGTTCCTGTTCGGCCAGCACCTTGTCGGCATAGCCGCCTTCGTTCGCATCGGTCGTGGCGCCAACGTAATAGCGCAGCCCCACGCGCACCGAGCCGCCACGGCTGATCGCATCCTTCAGCACCAGGGCACCCACACGCATATTGGCCAGCGGATCGATGCTGGCCTGAGGGCCGCCAAAGGGTGCGAACTTGTCACGATGCACACCGGCCATCACCTGCATGAGGCCGGTGGCCCCCACGCTGCTGGCCGCATAAGGGTTGAATGACGACTCGACAGCCATCACCGCCAGAATCAGCAGCGGATCGAGTTTTTCCTGCCGCCCCACCGTCCAGGCCGCGCTGACGAGCTGGGCCATGGCATTGGGCGCAATGCTGTAGCGTCGCGCCAGCCAGTTGGATACGGTGCGCTGCTGGGGCGTCAACGTGGGCAAGGTGCTGGCGGGCGGGGGCGCCGCCTGCGCCACAGGCAACAGCACGTCGGCCGGCTTCTGGGCCAGGGCCTGCAGTTCATCGGTCGCCGTCTTGCGCGCCAAGACCCACTGCGTGAGGCCCCGGTCCAACGTGCTCATCGCCTGGGGCTGGAAGTACAGATACGCACCACCGGCCACCACAAACAAGCCCACCATCATCAAGGTCTGGTGGGTCAATTCCCAAAAACCTCCCACCAGCCGACGCGCGCGCGGCAGGGAAGATTGCATGGCGTTCAACATGGAACACTCCTGTGTCTGAGCGGAATGAGCGCCTGTCGGAGGACAGACAGCCTCGGTTCCCAAGGGCACAGATCCGAAAACACAGACTCACCAAGGGAGCCCAGCGGCCTAAGATGCGGCCTTTGCATGGGGGCCTGCACCAGGGTTGCCGTGACCGATCAATGCGTCGTTCGCGGCAAGGCGTGCTTCGGGACGAGTGTGTTGCCTGCCTGAAAGTCAGACGTATTAGGGCAAACACGGATCGAATTTTAGGAACGTCGTTATTCCGGGTCAACGTATAAGGTCTTCTCCTTCACTTCTATTGGTTATATGAAATACCGGGATCTGCGTGATTTCCTCTCCCAGCTGGAGGCTCTTTCCCTACTGCGCCGCACGGCCGAAGCCGTCTCGCCTCATCTTGAGATGACGGCCGTCTGCGACGCCCTGCTTCGGGGGGGCGGACCGGCGGTGTTGTTCGAGCGACCGACGGGCTATGCCATGCCGGTACTGGGCAATCTGTTCGGCACGCCTCAACGCGTGGCCATGGGCATGGGGGTCAAGGATCTCGGCGAACTGCGCCGAATCGGCGAAGTGCTCGCCCGCCTCAAAGAACCCGAACCGCCGAAAGGCCTCAAGGACGCCGGGGAGTTGATGCATCTGGTCAAGGCAGTCTGGGATATGCGCCCCAGCACGGTGTCGCGTCCCGTTTGCCAGCAGGTCGTGCTGGAAGGCGACGAGGTGGACTTGCACCGCTTGCCGATGCAGACCTGCTGGCCGGGCGACGTGGCGCCGCTGCTCACCTGGGGGCTGGTGATCACGCGTGGCCCACAAGACGTGCCGCGTCCGCGCAAGCGGCAGAACCTGGGCATCTACCGCCAGCAGCGCATCGGCCGCCGTCAACTGATCATGCGTTGGCTGGCGCATCGGGGAGGCGCCCTCGATTTCCGCGAGTTCGCCCTGGCCCACCCAGGACAGCCCTTTCCGGTAGCCGTCGCACTGGGCGCCGACCCGGCCACCACGCTGGGCGCGGTCACCCCTGTGCCCGACACGCTGAGCGAGTACCAGTTCGCCGGTCTCTTGCGCGGCGCCCGCACTGAAGTGGCGCGCTGCGTCGGCCTCGACCTGCAGGTTCCGGCGTCCGCGGAAATCGTGCTCGAAGGCCATCTCCCGCCCGCCGAGCCGGGTTGGCGGGGTGAAAGCGAAACCGGCGTGCCCCTGATGGAAAAAAACGGCTACCTCCATGCCCTCGAAGGTCCGTTCGGCGATCACACCGGCTATTACAACGAGCAGGACTGGTTTCCCGTCTTCGAAGTCGAGCGCATCACCCACCGCGACCAGCCGATCTATCACTCCACCTATACCGGCAAGCCGCCCGACGAACCGGCAGTACTGGGTGTGGCGCTCAACGAGGTGTTCGTCCCGATTCTGCAGAAGCAGTACCCGGAGATTGTCGATTTCTACCTGCCGCCCGAGGGATGCAGCTACCGGCTTGCCGTGGTGTCCATCCGCAAGGCCTATGCCGGTCACGCCAAGCGGGTGATGTTCGGCATCTGGGGCTTTCTGCGGCAGTTCCTCTACACCAAGTTCATCGTCGTGACCGACGAGGATGTGAACATCCGCGACTGGAACGACGTGATCTGGGCCATCACCACCCGCATGGACCCGGTGCGCGACACGCTTCTGGTGGACAACACCCCGATCGACTACCTCGATTTCGCATCGCCGCAATCCGGCCTGGGCGGCAAGATGGGGCTGGACGCCACCCACAAATGGCCGGGCGAGACCCAGCGCGAATGGGGCCGCGCCATCGTGCCGGATGAAGCGGTGAAGGCGCGCATGCAAAGTCTGATCGACACCTTGTCGGCGCAAGCGAATCCCTGATTAAACGTGGCGTTTTCAGGGTCTTACGCCATGATCGCTCGGCAGATTCGACCATGCCCCCATGCTCGTGTCATGTTTGGGCTTGACGACGCCGACGCACGGGGCGTACCTTTGAATCGTCGTTGCAGTGCAGCTGCTCCGGCGAACAGACTGGGTGGAACCCGGACTGTTGTTAGACCCCCCTCATGCATCCCTGCGTGAGCTTGACAGGCGGCAGCAAACCCGACTGTCGGACCCCCGGGCCGCACACCTTCAGGTTTGCGGCCCGCTTCGTTTTTGCGGGCGTTTCAGTGCATCCCGCCGTGCATGGCATTGCCGGGCATGGGTGCATCACCGGCAATCTTGTCCCGCGGCTCCACCTTGAGCTGCACCTCCATTTGCCCACCTGTCGCGAACTTGATCGTCACAGGTACCGTCTCTCCCACTTTCAACGGCGCTTTCAGGTCCATGAACATGAGGTGATAACCCGAGCCCGGCTGCATGCGCAAGGTCTTGCCCGCCGGCACCGGAATGGTTTCCACTTCACGCATGCGCATCACGTTGTTCTCCATGCTCATGGTGTGCAGTTCCACATGACCGCAGACGGGCGATGAAGCGGCAACGATCTTGTCATCGGTCTTGCCGTGGTTGACGAGGGTGAGAAAGCCACCGCCGTTGCGGGCGCCGGGTATCGACGGCAGCGCCTGCGCCTGCGTCACCGCGATCGCCCCTGCGCCCTGGGCCAACGCTGCAGGGGCGCAGGCGAACATCAAAACAGCGGAAGTCATCGCCAGGGCCTGTCGGCGGGTGAACACGCGGATCGTCATCAAGGTTCTCCAAGAAATCAATACGGCACGGACGCCGCAGCCGATTGTCGGCGAAAATCGCCACAGAAAAGGCGTGCATTTTGTCAGCCTCCGACAATGCCCGGACCGCGGCAAATTGCCGCACTCACTGCCCCAGTCCCATGTCAACCTTCACTCTGCCCTCTTTGCCTCAGCGCATCACCCTCGCGGGGGGATGCTTCTGGTGCCTCGATGCCGCCTATCGTCCCCTGCGCGGCGTGCTGCGCGTGGAGTGTGGCTACAGCAATGGCACCACACTGCGTCCGAGCTACCAGGAGGTCTGCACCGGCCAGACCGGACATGCCGAGGTCGTCCGCCTGGACTTCGACCCCGACGTGCTCAATCTGGACACGGTACTGGACGTGTTCTTCGCCATGCACGACCCCACCGCCCTGAACCGCCAGGGCAACGACATCGGCACGCAATACCGCTCGGGCATCTACACCCACGACAACGCTCAGCTCACCGCGGTGCGCGCCTATGTGCAGCGCCTGCGCGACCAGGCACTCTTCGCCGACCCCATCGTCACCGAGATCGCGCCGGAAACCCACTACAGCCCCGCCGAGCCGGAACATCAGGACTATTTCGCCCACCATCCCTACCAGGGGTATTGCGCCGCCGTCATCGCGCCCAAGGTGGACAAGCTGCGTCGAAAATACGCCGAGCTGCTGCGCGAGTCGGCATGATCGCGCAAGGAATTGCGCGTTGAACGGCGCTCAAACCGCGGGCAGCCCCCGCGTCGGCTGGGTCGAGTGGCTGCGCGTCTCGGCGGGCGCGGTGCTGGGTGTTGCCGCCGTCGGCCTGCTGAGCCGCTTCGTCGAAACAGGCACGGACTGGACGCAGGCCGCATGGCTGGTCGCCCCCATCGGGGCCAGTGCCGTCATCGTGTTTGCCCTCCCCAGCAGTCCGCTGGGACGGCCGTGGTCGGTCATAGGCGGCAACACGCTGGGTACGCTGATGGGCATCGTCTGCGCGGCGTGGATCGGACCGACCTGGATCGCGGCCGGGGTGGCGGTCGGCGCGGCCATTGCCCTGATGTTGCAGGCCCGCTGCCTTCATCCACCGGGCGGCGCAGCCGCTTTGCTGGCGGTGCTGACCCACACCACCGACTGGCGCTTCGCCCTCATGCCCGTGGCGCTCAATTCAGCCTTGCTCGTGGCCGCGGCATGGCTCTGGCATGCCGCGACGCGGCGTCCTCACCCCGCACCGTCCGCCGGGGCCGAGGCTCTGTTGCCCAATACCGACGATCTGTCCAGCGCCATCGACGCGGCGGTGACACGCTACGGCGAAGTGCTCGACATCGATCGGGCGACGCTGCGCAACCTGCTTGAAGAAGCGCAGACCCAGGCCTACCGCCAGCGCCTGGACGCCGTGAGCTGCGCCGACATCATGCAGCGCGACGTGCAGGTCGCCCGGCCCGATGAAAGCGTGGCCGAGGCCCAGGACCGTCTGACCGAATACGGCATCAAGGCCCTGCCGGTGATCGACCGGCATCGACAGGTCGTCGGCATCGTGACTGCCGCCGATCTGCGTCTGAACCCCGAGGGCGCCCCCAGCGCCATGCGGGAGTCTTCCACCCCAGTGGCCGCGCGCATGACGCGGCAGGTGCGCGTCGTCTCGCAAACGCGGCATCTCTCCGAACTGATCCCGCTGTTCGCCAGCAGCGGCCATCACCATCTGCCGGTCATCGACGCCTCGGCGCGGCTCACCGGCATGATCACGCAAAGCGATGTGATGCGGGCGCTGCATCGCACCCCGGTGACCCGCCTTACTTCGCCTCTTTGAGCATGATCTGGATCTGCGCATCCGAAGGCACGCCGATCATCATGTCGGCGCGTCCATCCGCCTTGCGCCATACGACGACCGGCACGCCGAACAGCTTCTGGCCGTTGTAGATCGCCAGATTGGCGGCCAGCTCCGCCTGAACCTTGGGCGTGATCGACGCCGCGGGCTCGATACCTCCACCCGGCTGGCCGTTGGCGGCGAAGTCGTAGTCGTTCTCGTTTTTCTGGAAGGCCTGCAAGGGATCGGGCGACTGCAGGATGGCGGCCGCCTTGGGCAAACTGCTCGGGGTAAGCATGCCCAGCGGAATCCAGCGGAATTGCACCTCGGTCTTGTCCACCAGGCCGCGCAGCTTTTTATACAGCTCGTGGCAGAACGGGCAATTCGGATCGAAGAAGATGTACAGCGCACGCGCGCCCTTGCCTTCGGCGATGTAGGTGGCCTTGCCGATTTGCGCCAACACGCCTTCGGCCTGCCGGGCACTCTGCGCCTGGGCCAGGGGCCAGGCGGCAAGGCAAGCGACCGCGCCAAGCCCCCCCAGAACCTGACGACGATGCAGCGACGGATGTGAAGCCATGCGGGTCTCCCTGTTGTGGAAATGGATCGACGCTCTCAATAATGCCGCAGAACGCTCCGTTCGGCACACCCGATCCCGATGACCCTGACCCTGCCCGAGACGCGCGCCGCCTGGTCGCAGCCCGACTTCGCCGCCGTGCTGCTGACCGAATTGCGGCAGACCGGCGCCCTGCCCGGGCCGCTGCAACAAGGCTTGAGCCGAGGCAGTCACGCCTTGACCGACGACGTCGCCCTTCTGGTGTTGCAGCGCAGCGAGCAAGGCGATGCTCTCCAGGTGAAGGCCGGGCTGAGCTATTTCAGCATCATCCCCGGTTGCGCCTGCGAGGCCGATCCGACTCCGATGAGCGAGCTGCCCGAGTATGTCGAACTGCGCATCGCCATCCGGCGGTCAGACGCCGTCGCCACACTGGCCCTGCTCGACGATTGACGCGCCGAGCCTCCGGCACACGACGGGCTGCGCCACGCCTATGAGAAAACGCCGGGCCGCCTCAAGTTTTCTCATCCCCCACGGGGGGCTTGACGCGAAGCGGCAGGTCTGGGGGCACTCTCAGGGCGCCAACCGCCGGACCACCCAGCGCCCTTCGCCCTGCCGCGTGTAGGCCAATCGGTCGTGCAAACGCGAGGGCCGCCCCTGCCAGAACTCCCAGGCATCGGGCAGCAGACGATAGCCCCCCCAGTGCGGCGGGCGGGGCGGGTTCACGCCATAGCGCAGACCGAATTCGGCAGCGCGCTTGAGCAGAGTGCCGCGACCCTCGATCGGCGCACTCTGCGGCGAAGCCCAGGCGCCGATGCGCGAGGCCAGCGGACGGCTGGCGAAGTAGGCGTCGGACTCGTCGGCATCGACCTTTTCCACCCGACCCTCGATGCGCACCACACGCTCGAGCTCCACCCAGTGGAACTGCAGCGCCGCGAAGGGATGATCCGCAAGCTCCCGGCCCTTGCGGCTGGCATAGTTGGTGTACCAGACGATGCCCCGCGCATCGACCTGCTTGATCAGCACCACGCGGGTGGACGGGCGCCCGCCTTCGCCCACCGTGGCCAGGGTCATGGCATTGGGCTCGGGTACCTGCGCGTCCATCGCCTGTTGCAGCCAGTGCTCGAACTGCCTGAAGGGATCGGCGTCGGCATGCGCCTCGTCGAGTTCGGCCCTTGAATAGTCCTTGCGCAAATCGGTCAGTGATTTCATGCATGCAGTATAGAAATGGCCTCCCAATGCCGATGGAGGTGACCACGGTCACACTCATGTATCAAAATTTTTCAATGTTGCGTTCGATCAATATCGGCCGAGCGCGTCAAGCCCACAATGCCGTACCGTTTTTCTCAACTATTGACCGCCATGTCCACAGCCCCCACCCCTCAGTCCGCCGAAACGGCGCACGCCAGCAGCTGGCTGGCGCACTTTCCCATCACGCTGTTTGCCACGGTGATGGGTACGACCGGCCTGGCGATCGCCTGGCACAAGTCGGCGCAGGTGCTGTCCATGCCGCACGGTGTGGGCATCGGACTGAGCTATGTCGCGCTGACCCTTTTTGCCGTGCTGCTGCTGGGCTACGCGGCCAAGGTGGCACGGCATTACGGTGAGTTCAAGGCGGAGTTCGGCCATCCGGTGCGCGTGAGCTTCTTTCCAGCCATTTCCATCAGCGCCATTCTGCTGTCCATCGCCTTTCTGCATGTGCTGCCGGGGCTGTCGTGGGCGCTGTGGTGGGCTGGGGTGACGCTGCACCTGATTTTCACGGTGATCATCATGTCGTCGTGGATCCATCACACGCATTACCAGATCCAGCATTCCACCCCGGCCTGGTTCATCCCGGTGGTGGGCAACATCCTGGTGCCGATTGCGGGCATGACGCATGGCTCGCCCGAGATCTCCTGGTTCTTCTTCAGCGTCGGCCTGGTGTTCTGGGTCGTGTTGCTGACGGTGATGATGAACCGGTTCTTCTTCCATCCGCCCGTGCCCACCAAACTGCTGCCCACGCTGTTCATCTTGATCGCGCCGCCGGCCGTGGGTTTTCTCTCCTACCTGGCGCTCGATGGCGGCGTGGTCGACAACTTCGCGCGGGTGCTGTTCTATGTGGCGCTGTTCACCACCTTGCTGCTGTTCTATCAATTGCCGCAGTTCCGCAAAGTGCCGTTCTTCATGTCTTGGTGGGCCTATTCCTTCCCGATGGCGGCGATCACCATCGCCTCGCTCACCATGGGCAGCAAGATCGGCAGCGGCTTTCTCATGGGCCTCGGCGGCGCGCTGCTGGCCTTGACCACCGCGCTCATCGCCCTGCTCGCGGTGCTCACAGTCAGGGCCATCGCGGCCGGCAAGGTGTTCGTCCCGGAATAGGACGTATCGCCGCTGCGCAGGAAAGCCCGGCCCGGCCGGGCTTTCCTGCATCTGGACGGACAGGGCATCAAGAGGCTTGGGGTATCTGCGGTTTACACGCGCGGCGGGCTTGCCTATCGTGAAGGCGCCACCACAGGAGGATGCCGTGTCGCCCGCGAAGGTCTTCGCCCCTGAGACATCACAAGCCCAGCGTCTCGCTCGGCGGCGACTGCTGCGATGGAGCCTGGCGGCGCCGCTGGCGGGTGCGGCATGGCTGTGGCAGACGCGCGCCGTTCATGCCGCTCAGGCGGCGGGCTCGGACGCCACAGCCGACTGGGCGGCCGATCCCGAAGCCGCGCGCGCCGCCAGACTGCTCGCGGCCATCGGCTCGGCCCATTGGGTGCAGGAAGGCACGGGCTCACGCGTGGTCTACATCTTCTTCGACCCGAATTGCCCTTTTTCGCACAAGCTCTATCTGGCCACGCGCAGCGAGGTCGGCAAGGGTGGGCTGCAACTGCGATGGATACCGGTGGGGCAGCTCGAAACCAGCAGTCCGGGCAAGGCCGCGGCCATCCTCGCCGCTGCGGATCCGCTGGCAGCCTTCCACAAGAACGAGAACGACTGGGATTTCGGTGATAGCCCTGCCGGCGGCATCCGCCCGCTGGCGCAGCCCGACCCGCGCATCACGGCGCAGCTTCAGGCCAATGCCGCCTTGATGCGTCAGGCCGACCTGCACACCTTTCCGGTGATGCTGTATCGCGGGGCGAAGGGCCGCGCCCGGCTCATCGTCGGGCTACTCCCGGTCGATGCACTGGCGACCGTGCTGGGCAGCGCGGACTGAGCGCAACATCCAGCCCATCGCGCCTTGCGGCCTGTCCACCCTTATTTCACACTCGCCAGAATGTCCTTCAACTGCTGCGCATCGGGCGGGCCGACGACCAGCATGGCGTCGCCCTGCTTGTCGCGGTAAAGCATGGTGGGGACGCCGGGCGACTTGGTGGCATCGAGCAGCGCATTGTTGGCATTGAGGATGGCACTGGTGGCGGGCAGGACCTGGGTCGCGGGCACAATGCCGCCGCCCTGCCCCGTGGGCCCCTTGCCATAACCTGCCTCGTTATCTTGGAAGGCCTTGAGACGGTCGCTCGCCTGCAGAATGGCCGCGCCCTTGGTCACGCTGCTGGGCGTGAGCACGGCCACGGGCACCCAGCGCACTTCCAGGCCGTCCTTGCCGATGCGGGGACGCAGATCGGTGTAGAGCTGATGGCAGTAGGGGCAGTTGGCGTCGAAAAAGATGTAGATCACGCGAGGGCCGTGCCCCTCGGTGATGAGGGTGGCCTTGCCCATCTCGCCCAGCACCTTGACGGCATTCGGATTCTGCGTCTGCTGGGCTGAAGCCGTGGGCGTCAGGCCGATGACGCTGGCGCTCAGGGCGGCCGCGAAGAGCGTGCGCAAGACTGCGCGACGGAGGGGATGCATGCGGGATCTCCTGGTTGGAATGGGGCTGCGGGCAGTATGCCGCAAACACGCCGCTCGCGCTTACGACGTCCGGCGGTGCATCCACCCATGGTCCACCGACCACTTGCCCGGCCCCCACAGCGCCACGACCAGCAACAGAATGCCCCAGATGACGTGAAACAGAATGGCCGGCGCCTGCAGCGCGTGCAGATACGACAGCAGCGCCACGGCGTTCACCACGAACAGCCCCAGTGCGCCGAAGCGGCCGAACAGCCCAAGGGCCAGCAGGGGTGGCAGCAACACCTCGCCTGCGGTGCCCAGAATCGCCGCCACATGCGGCGGCAGAAAAGCGACGCGGAACTCGTTTTCATACAGCCACAGGGTGGAGCCCCAGTCGCGCAGACTTTGCAGCCCGGAGGCGAAGAACACATAGGCCACATACAGCCGGGCCGCCAGCAGGGCCGGGGCTTGCAGGCTGTCGAGCCCTCGCGTCAGCGCGCACCAGCCACGAACGATGAAGCCGGCGTGCCGCGACTCCGGGGCAGACGCGGTCATGGGTTGTGAGGAATGCATGGTGATCTCCTTGAGAGCGTGAACGGATGAAAGGTGTCAGGCCAGGCTCTCCACCCGGTCCAGCCAGCCTTGGGCGATGGCGTCAAGCAACCATGCGCCGACGTCGAATCCATCGGCCGCGGCGTCGAGGGCGAGGTCCAGCCGCGTCGGGCGCTGCAAGGCCGTCAACCATGCGGCCTCGGCGTCGGAGACCGCATTCACGCGGGGCTGGAAGCCGTCGCGCCAGACCCAGGCCGTTTCAGGCCCCGTGCGCACGATCTGCCGCAGCGCAGCGCCATCGGGGGTCGCATGCTGATGCAGCCGCCACAAGGACACCACCGGCCACGACGCCCTGAGCAGACACGCCCCCGGAGCGAGATGCAGACGCAATGTGGCCGGGTCGTCACGGGCGAGCCGCTGCAGATCGTCGGCGCCGAAGGCCGCAGCGGGTGCGTCGAGCGCGCGCCACAGCGCCCAGTCGAGCCGGGCGCAATCCGCCAGCCAGGGCCAGGCGTCCAGGTCGGGCTGCGCCTGTAGGCAGGTGGCGAAGTCTTCGCCGAGCCGCGCCAGATCGCCGTGTCTCGGCGGCCAGCCGCGCCAGTAGCGCGCGGCCACGGCGTCGAAAGCCGACTCGCCCAGCATGGCCAGAAGGGTGGGAAACTGCACCCGCAATGCCGCGCTGCCGTTGGCCAGACCGTTGCCGCGATAGGCCGCAAGGCCCGAACGCCAACGTGCTCCGGTCTGGCGCAGGCCCAGTTCTTCATCGGCTTCACGCGGGGGATTCGACACCCACAAGGCGTGC
>JAJTBQ010000012.1 GCA_021286835.1 Thiomonas sp. | reverse complement strand
TGCAGCAGTTCGGCAAGCCTCTGTGCGCTCAGGTCGCGTTGTTGAATCAGCAGCGCCGCATCGCGGCCCGCGAGAAATTGGGCGTTGACCGTCTGGTGATCGTCGACCGCGTGGGGAAACGGCACGAACAGCGCGGCCACACCCGCGCAGGCCACTTCGGTCACGGTGGAAGCCCCTGCGCGGCAGATCACCAGATCAGCCTGCGCATAGGCCGCGGCCATGTCGTCGATGAAGGCCACGCAGTCAGCCTGGACACCCGCCTCCGCATAGGCCTGCTGCAAGGCCGGCAACAGCTTGGCCCCGCTCTGATGGCGCACCTGCGGACGCGCGCCCACGGGCAGCAAGGCCAGCGCCTGCGGCACCAGGGTATTGAGCGCCTGTGCCCCGAGGCTGCCGCCGACCACGAGCAATTGCAGCGGCCCGCTTCGGCCGGCATAGCGATGCTCGGGCGAAGGCAAGGCGCAGATCTCGGCGCGGACCGGGTTGCCCACCCAGGCGGCGCCCGGCAAGACCTCCGGGAAGGCGCTGTAGCTGCGATCGGCCAGACGCGCGAGCACCTTGTTGGCCAGACCGGCCACCGCGTTCTGCTCGTGCACCACCAGCCTGGCCCCTGCCCACATGCTCATCAGCCCGCCGGGAAAGGCGATGTAGCCGCCCATGCTGACCACCACATCGGCGCCCACCCGCCGCAGGCCGCGCCAGGCCTGCCAGAACGCACGCAGCAGATTCATCGGCAGGAGCAGCTTGGTCAGCAGACCCTTGCCACGCAGACCACCGAAGCGCACCCAGAGCATGTCAAAGCCGTGACGCGGCACGAGCTGCGCCTCCATGCCCGTGGGCGCGCCCATCCAGTACACCGTCCAGCCTGCCGCGCGCAGCCCTTCGCCCACGGCAATGCCGGGGAAGATATGACCGCCGGTGCCTCCGGCCATGATGACGGCGACGGGAGCGGTCTGACTCATACATGCCCCCCGCGCATGAGGACGCGATTTTCAAAATCGACGCGCAACAGCACCGCGATGGCCATGCAGTTGAGCAACAGCGCCGAGCCGCCATAACTCATCAGCGGCAGCGTCAGCCCCTTGGTGGGCAGCAGGCCGAGATTCACCCCCACGTTGATGAAGGCCTGGCCGCCGATCCACACACCGATGCCCTGCGCCACCAGAGCGCTGTACATGCGGTCGAGCACCAGCGCCTGGCGGCCGATGTCGAAGGCGCGGCGCACGATCCAGTAGAACGCGAAGATCACCACGCCGACGCCCACCAGCCCGAGTTCCTCGCCGATGATGGCCAGCAGAAAGTCGGTATGGGCCTCGGGCAGGTAGTGCAGTTTTTCGATGCTGCCTCCCAGGCCGACACCGAACCACTCGCCGCGCCCCATGGCGATGAGCGCGTGCGAGAGCTGATAGGCGCTGCCCAGCGCGTTCGATTCCGCCCAGGGATTGAGATAGGCGAAGATGCGGTCGCGCCGCCACGGCGAGAGCACGATCATCAGCACGAAGGCGCCGATCACGGCCACGCTGGACAGCGCGAACAGCTTCCCGTTGGCCCCGCCCAGAAAGAGGATGGCCAGGGTGATGGAGGCGATGACCAGGAAGGCGCCCATGTCCGGCTCGGCCAGCAGCAGCACGCCCACGATCATCATCACCGCCATCATCGGCAGGAAGGTCTTGAAGAAACTCTGCTTCACCTCCTGCTTGCGCGACATGAAATCGGCGGCGTAGATCAACGCGGTGAGCTTGACCAGTTCGGAAGGCTGGAAGTTCAGCCCGCCGGGCAGCACCACCCAGCGTTTGGAGCCGTTCACATCCTTGCCGATATGCGGCAGCAGCACGAGCACCAGCCCGATCAGCGACAGGAAGAAGAACCGCGTCGACCACTTCTGCAGCTCGGCCATAGGAATCTGCACCACGATCCAGCTCGCCAGCAGAGCCGCGGCGATCGAGAACAGATCGCGCACGAAATAGTGATAGGGCGACCACTGCGCATAACGCGGTGAATCGTGAAAGGAAATCGTGGCCGAATACACCATGACCAGGCCGTAGGCCAGCAACAGCAGCGTGACCCAGACCAGGTTCTGGTCGTACTCCAGCATGCGCGAGTTGCGCGGCGCCATATGGCCCACGCGCACCGGCAGGTCGGCCACCGCCTTGCTACGCCTGCGGCCGAGGAAGGGCAGCATGCGGTCAAGCATGATCGCCCCCTTCGTTCCAGACCTGTCCACGGCCTTCTGCGAGTGCCCGGACGGCGGCGACAAACACCTCGGCGCGGTGGGCGTAGTTGCGGAACATGTCGAGACTGGCGCAGGCGGGTGACAACAGCGCCACGTCGCCGGTCTGGGCCAGCGTGGCGGCGCGTTGCACAGCCTGCTCCAGGGACTGTGTCAGTTCGACGGGCGCCAGGTCGCCAAGCTGATCGGCGATGGCCTGGGCATCACGGCCGATCAGGACGGCAGCGCGCAGGCGGGTTGCCTGAGCGCGCAGCGGCGAAAAGTCCTGTCCCTTGCCGTCGCCTCCGGCGATGAGCACGACCGGACTCTGCATGCCGGCCAGCGCCGCAACCGTGGCGCCGACATTGGTGCCCTTGCTGTCGTCGATCCAGCGCACCCCGTCGATCACGGCCACGGTCTGCATGCGGTGCGGTTCACCGCGGTAGTCGCGCAGCGCGTGCAGCATGGGCGCGAGCGGCGCGCCCACGGCGTCGCCCAGGGCGAGGGCGGCGAGGGCATTGGCGATGTTGTGCGCTCCCTCGATGCGCAGGGCCTCCGTGGGCATCAGTCGTTGCAACGTCAGCTCGGTGGACGACAGCATGGCTGCCTTGGCGCGGCGCTGCGGCGCTGGCGCGGTCAGTGCGGCTTCGGCGTCGCTGTTGGGCAAGGCACGCACCAGCCAGTCGATGCCGCCTTCACGCATCACACCCCAATCGCCGGGCTGTTGCGGCGCCGAAAGGCCGAAGCGTCGCAGCCGACGTCCCGGGCGCTGCATCGCCAGCACGGCGGGATCGTCGCGATTGAGCAGCATGACTCCAGACGCGCCCTGGTTCCCGAAGATGTTGGCCTTGTCGCCCGCATAGGCCGCCATGTCGCCGTGCCAGTCGAGATGATCCTGGGTGAGGTTGAGCACCGTGGCGGCGTCCGCGGCGAAGGTGTCCATGCCATGAAGCTGAAAACTCGACAGCTCCAGCACCCACGCCGCCGGAAGATCGTCTGCCTGAAGGCGGGCCTGCAGCACGTCGAGCATCGACGGAGAGATGTTGCCCGCCACCGCGATGCTCAAGCCCGCGCGCTCGAGCATCAGCCCGGTCAGGCGGGTCACCGTGGTCTTGCCGTTCGTCCCGGTGATGGCCACGACCTTGGGCGCATAGCCGCGCTCGGCGCGCAAGGCGTCGAGCGCCCACTGGAACAGATGCAGCTCGCCGGCGATGGGCACGCCACGTTCGTTGGCCGTCTGCACGAGGGCGGCAAACGCCGCCGCATGCGGCGCGATGCCCGGGCTGCGCAGCACCAGCTGCACGCCGTCCAGCAGCGCAACGTCGAGGCTGCCGCCATGCACCCGCACCGAAGGCAACTCGCGCTGCAGTACGGCCAGGCCCGGCGGCTCCGACCGGCTGTCGGCCACGCACACCCGTGCGCCCTGCGCGGAGCACCAGCGCGCCATGGCCAGGCCCGATTCGCCCAGACCGAGCACGAGAACGGAAAGCGAGCTCAGGTTCATCGCAGTTTCAGACTCGCAAGGCCCACCAGACAAAGAATCATGGTGACGATCCAGAACCGCACCACGACCTGCGACTCCTTCACCCCGAGCTGCTCGAAGTGATGATGCAGCGGCGCCATCTTGAAAATGCGCCGCCCCACGCCGTACTTCTTCTTCGTGTATTTGAAGTAGGTCACCTGGATCATGACCGAGACCGTCTCGGCCACGAACACCCCGCCCATGACCGCAAGCACGATTTCCTGACGCACGATCACCGCGATGGTGCCCAGGGCGCCGCCCAGGGCCAGCGCCCCCACGTCGCCCATGAACACCTGCGCCGGATAGGCGTTGAACCAGAGGAAGGCCAGCCCGGCCCCCACCATGGCGCCGACGAAGATCAGCAACTCGCCCGTGCCGGGAATGAAAGGGAACAGCAGGTATTTGGAATACACGGCGTTGCCCACCACATAGGCAAACACGCCCAGCGAGCTGCCGACCATGACCACGGGCATGATGGCCAGGCCGTCGGCGCCGTCGGTCAGGTTGACCGCGTTGCTGCTGCCCACGATGACCAGATAGCTCAGCACGATGAAGCCGGTCACGCCCAGCGGATAGCTGACCGATTTGAAGAACGGCACGATGAGATCGGACACCGGCGGCAAGGGCATGGTCATGCCGCTGCGCAGCCACTCCACGAACAGATGCCAGACCGCGGCATTGCTCTTGCCCGATACCGCAAAGGCCAGATAGAACGCGGCGGCCACGCCGATGAGGGTCTGCCAGAAATACTTGTCGCGCGAACGCATGCCGTTGGGGTCGCGGTACACCACCTTGCGGTAGTCGTCGGCCCAGCCGATGGCACCGAAGCCCAGCGTCACCAGCAGGACCAGCCAGACAAAACGGTTGCTCAGATCCATCCACAGCAGGGTGGACACGCCGATGGACAGCAGGATGAGCACGCCGCCCATGGTGGGCGTGCCAGTTTTGATGAGGTGGGTCTGCGGGCCGTCCTGGCGCACCGCCTGGCCGACCTTCATCGCCGTGAGCTTGCGGATCACGGCCGGGCCCGCGAGCAGGCCGATGAACAGGGCCGTGAGCGTGCTCATGACCGCGCGAAAGGTGATGTAGTTGAACACCCGGAAGAAGCGCAGGTCGGGCGAGAGATCCATCAGCCACATGGCCAGGCTATGCAGCATGGGGCACCTCCTGATCGCGGGCGTCGTTGCCGTTCGCGGCCAGTGCCGCGATGGCCTGCACCGCGCGCTCCATGCGCATGAACCGCGAGCCCTTCACCAGCACAGTGTCGAAGCCGTCCAGGTCAGGCGACTGCAAGGCGAAGCCCGTCACATCGGGCTCATGGCGGGCCTCGCGCAGACCGGCGGCCTGCGCGGCGGCCACCGCGTGTGCCGTCATCTCGCCGCAGGCCCACATGGCCGCCATGCCGCGTTGCGCGGCGTAGGCGCCCACTTCGGCATGAAAGGCCGGCCCCTGGTCGCCCACCTCACCCATGTCGCCTAGGAGCAGCAGGCTGCGCCCAGGCAGCTCGGCCAGAACGTCGATGGCCGCGCGGACCGAGTCAGGATTGGCGTTGTAGCTGTCGTCGATCAACAGCAGCGCACGGCCGTCAGCCCGTTTCAGACGATGAGGCACCAGCCGTCCCGCCACCGGGGAAAAGCTCTCGAGGCCGCGGCAGATGGCCTCCAGGGGCGCTCCCGCGGCCAGGGCCGCTGCGGTCGCCGCCAGCGCGTTGCGGGCGTTGTGCCGCCCGAGCAAGGCCAGACCGACTTCGGCATGCCCGGCGGGCGTGTGCAATTGCAATCGCAGTTGTCCTGCCCGATAGAAGGCCTGACCGCTGACTTCGGCTTCGGGTGTGGAGGTTTCGCCCTCGCGCAAGACAAAGCGCAGGCTTGGCCGCCCCGCGCTCAGCGCCACCCAGATCGCGGCCTGGGCATCGTCGGCGGGGAACACGGCCACGCCGTCCTGCGGCAGCGCGGCAAGCACGGCGCCGTTCTCCCGGGCGACGGCCTCGACGCTCTGCATGAATTCCTGATGCTCGCGCTGGGCGTTGTTCACCACGGCCACCGTGGGCTCGGCCAGACTGGCCAGCCAGGCGATTTCGCCCGGATGGTTCATGCCCAGCTCGACCACGGCGGCCTGATGCTGCGGACGCAGGCGCAGCAAGGTGAGCGGAACGCCGACGTCGTTGTTGAAATTACCCCGGGTCGCCAGCCGCCGGTCGTCGCCGTGCCAGGCGGCCAGAATGGAGGCGAGCATCTGCGTCACCGTGGTCTTGCCATTGCTGCCGGTCACGGCGATCAGGGGCAAGGTCTGCTGCCGCCGCCAGCCCCGGGCCAGAAGCCCGAAGGCCCGCAGGCTGTCGGCCACCTCGATACCGGGCAGGCCGGCGGCCGCAATGCCGCGCTCGGCCAGCAAGGCGCTGGCGCCCGCGACCCTGGCCTGGGGCAGAAACTCATGGGCGTCGAAACGTTCACCGCGCAGCGCGACGAACAGGGCGCCGGGCGTGAGCCTGCGGCTGTCGGTTTCGACCGCGACGGGCGCCACGCCGGCATCGCCGATGAGCTGAGCGCCGGCCCCGATCCAATCGCGCGCTTCGCCCAAGGTGCACAGACCCGCGCCCCGCGCAGCCAGCGCCATGCGGGCATGGAAGGCGTCGCTGAAGGCCTGCTTGTGTCCGGCGATCTCCTGGGTGTTTTCGTGGCCTTTGCCGGCAATCAGCACGACATCGTCGGCAGCCGCATGGGCAAGGGTCTGGGCGATGGCCACGGCGCGATCCTCCACCGTGGAGAACGGCGTGTCGGACCCGGGCGTCACGCCGGCGAGCAGATCCTGCAGGATGGCGTCCGGCGCTTCGCTGCGCGGGTTGTCGCTGGTCAGCACCACGCGGTCGGCGTGGCGCTGCGCGGCCTGGGCCATCAGCGGGCGCTTGCGCGCGTCGCGATCGCCGCCCGCGCCGAAAACGCACCACAGTCTGCCTTGCCGGGCCGCCGTCACGGGACGCAGGGCCTGCAGCGCCTTGTCCAGCGCGTCGGGCGTGTGGGCATAGTCGATGACGGCCAGCGGCGCGCCGTGGCCGCCAAGCATCTGCATGCGACCGGGCACGGCACGCACCGTGCGCAGCGCGTCTGCAATCTCGGCATCGTCCATGCCCGTGGTCTGCAACAGTCCCGCCACGACCAAGAGGTTGCGCAGGTTGAACACGCCGAGCACGGGCAGATCGAGGGTGTGGCGAGCGTGGCGGTGCACCAGCGTGAATCGCTGGCCCGCGAGGTTCTGCTCCAGGTTCTCTGCACGCCAGTCCGCCATCACGTTCAGCGCGGCTGTCTGTACCGCCAGACCACGGCTGCGGCAGTCTTCCAGCAGGGTCGAAGCGCCGAAAGGGTCGTCGATGTCGAGCACGGCATGGCGCAGGCCCGGCCAGGCGAACAAGGCCTGCTTGGCGCGCGCATAGGCCGCCATATCGCCGTGGTAATCGAGGTGATCCTGGGTGAGATTGGTGAAGGCCGCGGCATGCAGTTCGCAGCCCGCCAGGCGGTGCTCGTCCAGGCCGATGCTCGATGCCTCGATCGCGCACCACCGCGCGCCCTGCTCACGCAACGCGGCGAGCAGCGCCTGCAGACGCACGGGGTCGGGCGTGGTGAATCCGGTGGACTGCAAGGCGTCGGGCCAGCCCGCGCCGAGCGTGCCGATCACCCCGCAGCGCTGTCCCGCCGCATTCAGGGCCTGGGCCGTCCATAGCGCACACGAGGTCTTGCCATTGGTGCCCGTCACCGCCAGCAGCTTGACCTGGCGCGATGGATGACCGTACCAGGCGGCCGCCAGCGGACCCGCCAGGGCCTTGAGGCCATCCACTGCCAGAATGCGCCGATCGGAGAAACCGAAGTGCTGCGCGCCTTCGGCCTCGACCAGCACCGCCGCCGCACCAGCCGCCAGCGCCTGCATGACGAACTGGCGCGGATCGCGCGCGGCACCCGGCCAGGCGACGAACACCTCGCCCGGCCGCAGGTGGCGCGTGTCGGTGGACCAAGGCGCCTGCGGCCCGACCTGCAGATCGCGCAGCGCCTGCAGCACGGCATCGACCGTCTTCATGCGCCCCCCTTCACCAGCCGACCGGCCGGGAGCTGCAAGGCCTGCGCCGTCTGCGCGGGCACCAGATCGGGCTTGACCGGCAGATCGGGCTGCACACCCAGAATGCGCAGCGCCTGCGGCACCACGGCGCCGAACACAGGCGCGGAGACCTGGCCCCCGAAGTGTTTGCCGGCCGA
Source organism: Thiomonas sp. (assembly GCA_021286835.1). GTDB lineage: Bacteria > Pseudomonadota > Gammaproteobacteria > Burkholderiales > Burkholderiaceae_C > Thiomonas. The sequence continues at coordinate 11,056 of JAJTBQ010000012.1, read as the reverse complement.
GGGCTGGTCCACGGAGACCGCCATCACCAGCACGGGATGATTGATCGGCGCCAGACCGACGAACTGGGCCCGGAACAGCTTCTTGTCGTACTTGCCGTCCTTGGCGATCCAGGCCGTGCCCGTCTTGCCGCCTGTGGAGTAGCCCGGCACGGCCGCCGCGGGCGCGGTGCCGCCGGGTTGCGTCACCAGAGCCAGCATGCCGCGCATTTCACGCGCCACGGTGGGCGAGACGACCTGCACGCCGTCGGGTGCCTCGTCGTGCTTGAACAGGGTGACCGGGAAGATGCGCCCCCGGTCGGCAAAGATCAGATAGGCATGTGCCAGCTGCAGGGTGGAGATGCCAAGGCCGTAGCCGAATCCCATGGTGATGCGGTCGATCGGTCGCCAGCGCTTCATCGGCCGCATGAGTCCGCTGGTGGCGCCCGGAAACTCGATCTGCGGACGCTGACCGAAGCCGACCGCCGTGTACATATTCCACTGCACCTGGGCCGGCATCTTGCTCACCACCTGGGAAGTGGCGACGTTGCTCGAATACTGGATGACCTGCGGCAGCTCGATGTCGCCGTTGTTGTCGTCGTCACAAATATTGGCGCCGAAGAACTGCTGGCAGCCGGGCGCGGTGTGGAACACCGTGGTCGGCGTGATGAGCCCGGCCTGCATCGCCGCGCTGAGCGTGATGGGCTTGAGCACGGAGCCCGGCTCGAAGGCATCGGTCACCGCGTAGTTGCGGATGTCCGACTCGGTCATGCGCTTGCGGCTATTGGGATCGAAGCTCGGATAGTTGGCCATGGCCAGGATCTCGCCGGTCTTCGCGTCGATCACCACGGCGCTGCCGTTCTTGGCCTTGTTGTCCACCACCGCCTGCTTGAGCGCCTGGTAGGTGAGGTACTGGATCTTGCTGTCGATCGACAGGCGCACATCCTGCCCATCCACCGGCGGCACGCCGCCCGAGACGTCCTCGATCACATTGCCCAGGCGGTCCTTGACGACCTTGCGCACGCCCGGATGGCCAGCCAGGCGCGATTGCAGCGCCAGTTCCATGCCGTCCTGGCCCTGGCCCTCGATATTGGAAAAGCCGATGAGCTGCGCCGCGGCCGACCCTTCCGGGTAATAGCGCTTGTAGCTGGGCGACTCGTAAATGCCCTTGATGCCCAGCGCCTTGACCTGTTTGGCGATGTCGACGTCCACCTGCCTCTTGAGATAGACGAACTGTTTGTCGGAATCGAGACGGCGCTTGAGCGCCGCGGCGTTCAGGCCAAGCAGTCGCGCGAGCTGCTGCACCTTGCCGTTGTCGGACTCGACCTGGGTCGGGTCGGCCCAGATGGTCTTGGCCGGAATGCTCGACGCCAGGATGTTGCCGTTGCGATCGAGAATGCGTCCGCGCATGGCCGGCAGCTCGATGGTGCGCACAAAGCGCAGCTCGCCCTGATCCTGATAGAACTGGGTCGTCCAGACCTGCACCCAGAAGGCGCGCAGCGCCAGCGCGGCGAAGGCGGCAAACAACAGTCCCTTGACCAGCCAGGCGCGACCCGGCGGCAGCTTGACGCTCAGCAGCGGGCTTTTGTCGTAACTGGCGGGCACATGGGGGCGCAGCGCAGGATTTTTCATCGACGCGCTCCTTTTCCGGCCGACCGAGGCTGAGACTGAGGCACGACGGGCAAGGGCGTCAACGTCGACTGGCCTTCGCGCACGAACACGGTACGCGCCGCGGTGATCGGCCGCATGTCCAGCTGGGTGCGGGCGATCTGCTCGATGCGGCCAGGCGCACTCATCGCGCGGTACTCCACCTGCAGACGATCCTTGTCCATCTGCAACTGCTCGGCGCGCTGCTGCGCCACGTCCAGAGCCGCGAAGGTGCGCCTGCCCTGATACTGCGCGCGCACCACCGACATGGCGCACAGCACCACGACGAACAGGAGCAAGAGGTTGATGCGGGTCATGGCGGCTCCTCAGACCCGTTGCGCCACACGCAGCATGGCCGAGCGCGACCGCGCGTTGCCGCTGACTTCCGCGGCCGTAGGCCGCAGCCGCGCCACCTCGCGCAAGTCCGGCCTGAACTCGGCCGAAAGCCCGGGCACGAAGGGCTGGCGCCGATCGACGGCGGGCGCGCGGGAATGACGTTGGATGTAGCGTTTGACCAAGGCGTCTTCCAGCGAATGGAAGCTGATCACGGCCAGCCGCCCGCCCGGTTTCAGGCAGTCGAGCACCTGGCTCAACGCCGCTTCGATCTGCGCAAGCTCGGCATTGACGTGAATCCGAAGAGCTTGAAACGTGCGGGTGGCCGGGTCCTGGCCCGGCTCACGACTCTTGACCGCGGAGGCAACCAGTGCGGCGAGTTCGCCACTGCGCGCAAGGGGCGCTCCGGCATCGCGGCGAGCCACAATCTTCTTTGCAATCTGGACAGCCGCCCGTTCGTCTCCATAGTCCCTCAGCACGGTTGCAATCTCATCCACACTTGCCGATGCCAGATACTCAGCGACGGTTGGCCCGCTGCTGGTGTCCATGCGCATATCCAGGGGCCCGTCAGCGCGAAAGCTGAACCCGCGCTCGGGTTGATCGAGTTGCGGCGACGACACCCCCAGATCGAACAGCAGCCCATCGGCCTGCGACACGCCCTGCTCGCGCAGCACCCGCGCAAACTCGGAAAACGGCGCGTGCACGATCACAAAACGCGGATCGTGAAGCTGGGCCGCGGCTTCGATGGCCTGGGGATCGCGGTCGATCGCAATCAGCCGGCCGGCAGGCGACAGGCGACGCAGAATTTCCCGGCTGTGCCCGCCACGCCCAAAGGTCGCGTCGAGGTACACCCCGCTTGGATCGGTGATCAGTTGATCGACCGCTTCGTGCAGCAACACGGTGCGGTGCGCCGTTTCGGCGCTGGGCGTGGGAGCGTGGTGGCGCATACACGGTCACAACACAATGTCGCGCACGGCATCGGGCATGCCTGCCTCGATCACCGCCGCTTCTTGCGCCTGATGTTTGGCGCGATCCCAGATTTCGAAATGCCGGCCCATGCCGATGAGATCGACTTCGCGCTCCAGACCCGCGGCCTGGCGCAGCTCGGGCGAAATCAGCACCCGGCCGGTCGCATCCATTTCAGTCTCGGTCGCATGGCCCAGATAGATGCGGCGCCAGCCCTGCGCCGCCATGGGCAATTGCATGACCTTGTCGCGGAACCCGACCCATTCATCGTCGGAGAACAGCATGAGACAACCGTCGGGACTCTTGGTCAGCGTGAGCCGGCCTTGCGAGCGGGCCATCAGCACGTCCCGATGCCGGGCAGGCACGGTCATACGACCCTTGCCGTCCAGATTGAGTGCCGAAATGCCAATGAACATGAATTCGCCCGCGGTTGCCGTGCCTTGATGGGAGCCTTGAATGCGCAGAGCTCTGCACAATCTCCCACTTTTTTGCACTATTCGCCACTTTAGGGGATGGCGATGGCCGCGGTCAAGCCAGAAACCTTGAAAATTCTTTTACAAAACAAGGACTTAGATACTGTTTATGAAACCAGTAAATAAGCATGTTTTCGTTCAAAATGAACGCTTTAGAGTATGTCGTGAAAGTCTTTTCTAGAAACGGAGCCGCATCCGAGGTTCTTCGGAACACCGGGCGACACTCATCCTCACCAGCCTGGTGCCGAAAAAAGAAGGAAAAGTGCGAAGCGGAGCTATAAGCCGGATTCTGTGCAGCGCAGGCTTGCGCCGACGCCGTGGCAGCCATTCCTCTAGGCCCCGCATTGCTGCGGGGCTCAAGCCACCTACCCGCAGACTCGCGCGGGCCGCGCTGGGCCAGCGTTGCCGCTGGCGCGTCTGCCTATTTGGTGTTGCTCCGGATGGAGGTTGCCGCGTTTCACGTCCACACCGGTCGCCCGGTGCTTACTCGTCTCTGTGGCCCTGTTCGTCACGTCACCGTGCACGGCCGTTAGCCGTCATCCCGCCCTATGGAGTCCGGACCTTCCTCGATGCGCGAAGCGCATCGCGACTGCCCACCCCACTTCGCAGATCGGATTATCGTGGATTCACGCTTTGCGTAGGCCGGTATGGCCAGCCTAGTCCAGACACCCTCGCTCTTGACCCAGGACAAGGCGCCAGGCATTCAAAGGATTAGATTTGTCGCCTTTACAGTTTGTGCAGTTCAACGAAAGAACACGCTCGTGGCAACCGAACTTTTCAACAATGGCACGCATCTCTGCCTGATGTTCAGCGACCTGGTCGAGGAAGACGCCGACGCCGTCCAGGCCAACCAGTTTCTCATCATTGATCACGGCCACGGCGCGCTCATCGATCCGGGCGGCAATATGACCTTCAATGAGCTGACTCTCACGATGCGCAAATACATGGCGCCGCAGGATCTGCATTACCTGTTGGCCTCGCACGCCGACCCGGACATCATCGCCTCGCTCGATCGCTGGATGACGGCCTCCAAGGCCGATCTGGTCATTTCACGGCTGTGGGCGCGTTTTGCCCCGCACTTCTGCAAGCTCGGCAAGACCGACAAGCGCATCATCGGCGTACCCGACGCAGGGGGTACGCTGCGCCTGGGCAAGAGCGATCTGGTGCTGGTGCCCGCGCATTTCCTGCATGCGGAAGGCAATTTCCAGTTCTACGACCCGACCAGCAAGATCCTGTTCTCGGGCGATCTGGGAGTATCGCTCGTCAGTGGCGAGCAGGCGCGCCGTCCCTTTACGCACCTGAGCGATGCCCTACCCCATATGGAAGCCTTCCACCGCCGCTATATGGTGTCCAACAAAATCCTGCGCTATTGGGCCAGCATGGTGCGCACACTGGACATCGAGATGATCGTGCCGCAGCATGGCGCGCCCATTCGTGGCAAAGCCGCGGTAGCCCAGTTCATCGAATGGGCCGAAAACCTGAGCTGCGGCATCGACCTGATGACGCTGAGCAATTACCGCGTGCCCGACCAGCCCATTCCCCTGGCCGTGTAGCTTGGCTCAAGCGTCGATCTGAACCTGCCACTCCATGGCCTCGCCCGCGTGCAGGGGCACGATGTCGGTGTCGGCATAGGGCAGGTGTTCGGGCACGTTCCATGGCGTGCGCTTGAGCGTGACATCGCCGCTGTTGCGCGGCAAACCGTAGAACGCGGCGCCGAACCGGCTGGCAAAATCGTCGAGCCGGTGCAGCGCATCGCGCTGCTCGAAAGCGGCGCAATAGAGCTCGAGCGCATTCGCCGCGGTAAAACAACCGGCACAGCCGCAGGCCGCCTCCTTGGCATGGCGCGCGTGCGGTGCCGAATCGGTGCCGAGAAAAAAGCGGTCGTCGCCGCTCGTGGCGGCATCGAGCAGCGCTTGACGATGGGTCTCGCGCTTGAGCACGGGCAGGCAGTAGTAGTGGGGTCGCATGCCGCCCTTGAACATGGCGTTGCGGTTGTGCAGCAGATGGTGCGCGGTGATGGTCGCCGCCAGGCGGGGAACACCGTGAGCATCACGCTCGTGCGCCTCGCCCACGAACTGCGCGGCCTGCGCGGTGGTGATGTGCTCGAGCACGATCTTCAGTTCCGGAAAAGCCCGGCGCAAGGCGATGAGGTGCCGTTCGATGAAGACCACCTCGCGGTCGAAGACGTCGATCTCCGGATCGGTGACCTCGCCATGGATGAGCAGCGGCATCCGCACGCGTTGCATCGCTTCGAGCGCGGGATAGATGCGTTTGAGTTCGGTGACGCCGCTGTCCGAGTTGGTGGTCGCCCCAGCCGGGTAGAGCTTGAAGGCGTGGACGACACCGCTCCGTCTTGCCTCCTCCACCATGGCCGGCGTGGTGTCATCGGTGAGATAGAGGGTCATCAAGGGCGTGAACTCGCTGCCGTCGGGCAAGGCGGCGAGAATGCGGCCCCGGTACTCCAGCGCCTGTTGCAGGCGTACCACCGGCGGCTTCAGATTGGGCATGACGATGGCCCGCGCGAACTGCCGCGCCGTCCACGGCAAGGCATCGCGCAGCGCGGCGCCGTCGCGAAGATGCAGATGAAAATCGTCGGGACGGGTCAGTGTGAGCGTCTGGATCGTGGTCATGTCGGTGGCAAAAACGGCAACGCCGACATGCTACGCCCGCCCTGCCACAGCTTCTCAGTGCTGCAGAATCTTGGCCAGGAAATGCGCGGCGCGTTCGCTGCGCTGCTCGCTGGCCGAGAAGAACTGCGACGTGGGGCAATCCTCCACGACCCGCCCCGCGTCCATGAAGACCACGCGGTGAGACACCTTGCGGGCGAATCCCATTTCGTGCGTGACCACCATCATGGTCATGCCCTCCTCGGCCAGCTTGACCATGACGTCGAGCACTTCACCCACCATTTCGGGATCGAGGGCCGAAGTGGGTTCGTCGAACAACATGGCGATCGGGTCCATCGACAGGGCGCGGGCAATGGCCACGCGTTGCTGTTGACCGCCGGATAACTGGCCGGGAAATTTGTCTTTATGCGTGGACAGGCCGACGCGATCGAGATAGAGCAGGCCCTTTTCCCGCGCTTCGGCCTTGCTGCGCCCCAGAACCTTGATCTGCGCCAGCGTGAGGTTGTCCGTCACCGTCAGATGCGGGAACAGCTCGAAGTGCTGAAACACCATGCCCACACGCGAGCGCAGCTTGGGCAGATCGGTTTTCGGGTCGGCAATCGACGTACCGTCCACCACCACATCGCCCTTCTGGAACGGCTCCAGCGCATTCACGCACTTGATCAGGGTGGACTTGCCCGAGCCCGAGGGCCCGCACACCACCACGACCTCGCCGCGCGCGATCTGCGTGGAGCACTCGGTGAGCACCTGAAAATCGCCGTACCACTTGCTGATCTGGCGGATGTCGATCATGGGCGCTGTCGCACCCTGAACAGGAGTCTGATTCATGGAACGATCCATAGAGGTCGATTACCGCACGATGGCGATGCGCCGATGCAGGCGTTTGACGCCTTGCGAAAGTAGAAAACTGAGCACGAAATACACCACCGCGACCAGGGTGTACATCTCCACCACGCGACTGTCGCGTTGGGCGATCTTCACGGCAGCACCGACAAAGTCGGTCACGTTCAGCAGCGCCACAAGCGACACGTCCTGAAACAGCACGATGGTCTGGGTGAGCAGGACGGGCAGCATATTGCGCAGGGCCTGCGGCAGAATGATCAGTCGCATCGACTGCGCATAGGTCAAGCCCAGTGCGTATGCGGCGCCCAACTGACCCTTGGGAATACTCTGGATACCGGCGCGCACGATCTCCGCGAAATACGCGGCCTCGAACAGGATGAAGGTCACATAGGCTGATCGCTCGGCACCGATCTTGGGTGGATAGTCCGCACCGCTGAGCGATTGCAGCATGATGGGCACGAGGAAGTAGAACCAGAAAATCACCAGCAGCAGTGGAATGGAGCGCATCAGGTTGATGTAGCCCGCCGCCAGATTGGACAGCCATTTCAGATGCGACAGCCGCGCCAGCGCCAGGAGAATGCCCAGCAGGGTGCCGCCAATCGCCGCCACCACGGTGAGCTGCACGGTATAGGCCAGGCCCTTGAGCAGAAAGGGCAGGACCGAGACGATGGAGGAAAAGTCGAATCCGCCCATCACTTGCTCCCGCCCATGTAGCCGGGCACGGCCGTGGCGCGTTCCACCCACGCCATGATGCGATTGATGGAAAACGCCACGGCAACATACAACACCGTGGCGGCGCCAAAGGCCGCGAAGTAGCGGAACGTCATCTCGCCCATCTCCCGCGTGCGAAAGAACAGCTCCGTCAGGCCGATGGAGTAGGCAACCGCCGAGTTCTTCACCAGGTTCATCGATTCGGATGTGAGCGGCGGAATGATGATGCGGTACGCCATGGGCAGCAGCACATAGCGGTAGGTCTGCGCTGGCGTCAGCCCCAGGGCCAGCCCGGCCAAGGTCTGGCCGCGCGGCAAAGACTGAATCCCCGACTTCACCTGCTCGGCGATGCGCGCCGCGGTGAACAGGCCAAGGCAGACCACGGCGGTCAGGATCTGGAAGGTGCCGGGATCGACGTCGTTGGCGAATCGCTTCAGAGGCGGAATCACGCTGGGCAGCACGAAATACCAGATGAAGAACTGCACCAGAAGGGGAATATTGCGGAACAGTTCGACGTAGGCATTGCCCATGGTGACCCAGAATCGGCTCTTGGTCGTTCGCACGACACCCAGCACCGAACCCAGCACCATGGCAATGATCCAGGCGCAGACCACGAGGATCAGGGTGTACTCCAGCCCCGAGAGCAGGGACATGCCCCAGGTCGTGTCGCCATCGGGCGTGTCTTCCAGAAAAATGCCTAAGCCCAGCATGTCATCCTCTCGACGGAATTCTTGATGTGCAAGGAAAAAAGCCGGCAGAACTGCCGGCTTGGCTCCGTGTCCGCAAGATGCAGCTTATTCGACGCCCTTGTCGTTCGGATGGGCAAAGGCCTCCTTGATCGCCGGCGTTTCCGGGAAGTTCAGATTGATGCCCTTGGGCGGAATCGGGCTGGTGAACCACTTGGCGTAGATCTTGTTGATGTCACCCGACTTCATGACGCCGTCGATGGTCTTGTCGACCAGCGCCTTGAACTGCGGATCATCCTTGCGCAGCATCATGCTGTAGGGCTCCTGGCGCAGCGAACCCGGCAGGATCTTGTAGGCCGACGGATCCTTGGAATTGGCGATCTGGCCCGCCAGCAGGATGTCGTCCATCACGAAGGCCGCGGCACGGCCATCGGCCATCAGCAGAAAGCTCTCGGCGTGATCCTTGCCGTAGATTTCCTTGAAGTCCATGTCCTTGGTCTTTTCGTACTTTTTCAGCAGCGGCACCGCCGTGGTGCCGGACGTGGTGACGATGTTCTTGCCACCGAGCTGTGCAAAGTCGTTGATGCCGGAATCTTTCTTCACCGCCGCGGTCACGTTGATGACGAAATAGGTCGGCCCGAAGGACACCTGCTTCTGCCGCGCCACCGAATTGGTGGTGGAGCCGCACTCCAGATCGATGGTGCCGTTCTCCAGCAGGGGAATGCGGTTGCTGGAGGTCACGGGTGCGTAGTTGACCTTCAGATCCGGCATTTTCAGATCGGCCTTGACGGCATCGACCACCTTGCCGCAGAGCTCCATGGCGTAACCGATGGGTTTGCCGTTGTTGTCGAGATAAGAGAAGGGAATCGACGACTCGCGGTAGCCGACGGTGATGCTGCCCATGTCTTTGACCTTCTTGAGCGTGCCCGTGAGTTCGGCCGCCTGAACGCTGGACAGTGCCGCCGCGGCCAGAACGGTCAAACCAAACAGTTTCTTGATCATGCGAATCTCCGTTTATGGTGAAGTGAACGTATCGAATAAGTGTAACCGTCCGTCACAGTTGCGCAATAGGTGTATGCAATTGTTGTTCCGGCCGCGGGTTCAACGCACGCATTCGCCTGATTCAGGCCGTCGCCGTGGATTCGCTTTCGTGCATCCGACTGTCCTGCTGCAGAGTCCACATGCGGGCATACAGGCCTCGGACCTGGAGGAGCTGGGCGTGGGTGCCTCGTTCGACCACGCGGCCTTTGTCCACCACCAGGATCTGATGCGCATCGACGACGGTGGACAGACGGTGGGCAATGACCAGGGCCGTGCGGTCGCGGGAAGCGGCGCGAATCTCGGCCTGAATCGCCTTTTCGTTATGGGAGTCGAGCTGCGAGGTGGCCTCATCGAAGATCAGGATGGGCGGGTTCTTCAACAAGGCGCGGGCAATCGCAACGCGTTGCTTCTCACCGCCCGACAGCTTGAGTCCGCGCTCGCCAACCTGCGTGTCGTAGCCCAGGGGCGTGCTGACGATGAAGTCGTGGATATGGGCAGCACGCGCAACAGCTTCCACCTCGGCCGCCGTGGCGCCGGGCTTGCCATAGGCGATGTTGTAGCCCATGGAGTCGTTGAACAGCACCGTGTCTTGCGGCACGATGCCGATGGCGCGGCGCACGCTGGCTTGCGTTACCTGCGAGATGTCCTGCCCGTCGATCAGAATGCGGCCGGCCTGCGGCGCGTAGAAACGGAACAGCAAGCGCGCCAGCGTGGATTTTCCGGCACCGGAAGGTCCGACGATGGCCACTGTCGTACCGGCCGGAACGACAAAGTCCAGCCCATCGAGAATGAGGCGCTCGGGGTGATAACCAAATCGCACGTTCTCGAAACGGACCTCGCCTCGATCGACCCGCAACGACGGCGCCTGCGGCGCGTCCTTGATCTCCTGATGCTCTTCCAGAATGGTGAACATGCGCTCGAGATCGGTGGTGGATTGCCGGATCTCGCGGTAGATCACTCCGAGGAAATTCAGCGGAGCGTAGAGCTGCAGCATGAAAGCGTTGACCAGGACCAGATCGCCCAGATTCATGCTGCCGTTCACGACGCCCACGGTCGCCCGCCACACCAACAGCGTCACGGCCGTGGCGATGATCAGGCTCTGCCCAAGGTTGAGGAGCGAGAGAGAGTTCTGCGACTTGATCGCCGCCCGCATCCAGCTCCTGAGGTTGTCGTCGTAGCGTGCGGACTCCAGGGCCTCGTTGCCGAACATCTTCACCGTTTCGTAGTTGAGAAGCGCGTCGATGGCGCGCTGGTTCGCGCGCGAATCCTGGCTGTTCATGTCCCGACGCAGATGGGTGCGCCATTCGGTCACGGTGATGGTGAATCCCACGTACATCACCAGGGCGATCAGTGCGATGCCCGCAAACCAGATGTCGTACTTGACCAGCAGAATGCCGATGACCAGCGCCATCTCCACCAGGGTGGGCAGAATGCTGTAGAGCGTGAACGACACCAGGCTGGAGATGGCACGCGTGCCCCGCTCCATATCGCGCGACATGCCGCCCGTCTGGCGCTCCAGGTGATAGCGCATGCTCAGACTGAACAGATGGTCGAACACCTGCAGCGCCACCTTGCGCACGGCACCCTGCGTCACCCGCGAAAACACGACCTCGCGCAATTCAGTGAAAAGCGACACGCTCAAACGAAGCAAGCCGTAGGCAACCAGCAGCGCCACCGGCACGACGAGCACGGCGCGGGCGTCTCCCGGCTTGAGGTCGAGCGCGTTGACGATGTCCTTGAGCACCAGCGGCAC
>JAJTBQ010000275.1 GCA_021286835.1 Thiomonas sp. | reverse complement strand
GGTCCAGGCGGCAGCGCTGTCGGGCTCGATGCGCAAGGCTTCGCGGTAGGTCTGCTCGGCTTCGGCGTAACGTTTGCGCCGCTCCAGCAGGGCGCCGAGGTTGATCCAGATCTGAGCCAGCTGCGGCGCAAGCGCGAGCGCCCGGCGATAGTGGCTCTCGGCTTCTTCATCGAGACGGCTCAAATCCAGCGCCAGGGCGAGGTTGGCATGGCCTTCGGGCCGATCGGGCTGGCACAGTACCGCCGCGCACAGCACACCGACCGCCTCGGAAAAGCGGCCCTGTTGCAGCAGACGGGTGCCTTCTTCAAACGGCTGCGCCCCATCGCCCCCAGACAGCAGGGCGGCAGAACCGTGCGGCACAACGACGGAGGGTTTCAAGTGATTCCCGTTGAACGGACCCGGGTGACGCAAGAGGCCACCTCGACTTGTGACACTTCAGCATAGCTCGGCCACGGAGCCGCGCCTGCATGAAAGACGCCACGCGCGTAAAGTCCTTGGCTTTGCCCAAGGAGAAAAATATGGCCCTGAATCTCGCTCCTGCTTCGCTGAAGGATCGTGTGGTCCTCATCACGGGTGCGTCCTCCGGCTTCGGCGAGGCAACCGCCGAACTGTTCGCCCAGGCCGGCGCGCGCCTGGCCTTGAGCGCACGCCGAGGCGACCGACTGGACGCACTGGCCGCACGCCTCAGTGCGCTGGGCTCCGAAGTACGGGTTCTTCCCGCCGATCTGGCCGACATCGGCGCCGCGCAAGCCATCGTGCACGATACCGAAGCGCATTTCGGCCGACTCGACATTCTGGTCAACAACGCCGGGGTGATGTACTTGGAGCCCATCGACAGCGCGGACATGACACGATGGCAGCACATGATCCAGTTGAACCTGCTCGGACTCATCGCCAGCTGCCAGGCCGCCCTGCCCGGCATGCGCGCCAGAAAGGACGGCCACATTTTCAACATGGCCTCCACGGCGGGGCGCCAGGCCAACCCCAACGGCGGGGGCTATTCAGCCTCGAAATGGGGCGTCGTCGGCTTCAGCGAATCGCTGCGGCGCGAGGCCTACAAAGACAATATCCGCGTCACCGTGATCGAGCCGGGCGTGGCCCAGACCGAGCTGCGCGACCATATCGCTCACGCGCCCACGCAGACGGCCCTCAACAACTGGGCCGACAGCATGCGCCAGTTGCAGAGCGCCGACATTGCCCGCGCCATCGTGTTCTGTGCCGGCCAGCCAGCGCATGTGAACATCAACGAAATCTTGATGCGCCCCACCGACCAGGAACGCTGAAGCCCTTCCACACCCCAGGAGACCGTGAACCATGATTCATGAACTCGCCGATATTCAGATTCGGCCCGGCACCCAGGCCGAATTCGAAGCCGCCATCGCTCATGGCGTGAACACCGTCATCGCACAAGCCCAAGGCTTCGAAGGCTACGAGATCCGCAAGGGGATCGAGGCCCCCGAGCGCTACCTGCTGATGATTCGCTGGACCAGCCTGGAGGACCACACCGTGGGCTTCCGCCAGTCCGAGGCCTTCGCGCAATGGCGGGCGATCGTCGGCCCCTACTTCGCCCAGCCTCCCGTGGTCCAGCACTTCACGACCCTGCAGGAGGGACCGAGGCGTTGAGCCCTCGAACAATGCGCCAAGCGCGCCGGTCGCACCTGGACGGCGCGGCCGCGAAAGATGGCGAGCCTATTCGAAGGGCTTACCCCGAATGCCGCCCGGAAGCCTCTTCCCCATCGGACGCCCCGGATTCATAACCTCGCAGCGCCTCCAGATCAGGCACCTCGATGCCCCCGTAGCGCAGTTGAAGCAGCCCCTGATCGCTGAGGTGGCTCAGCGCGCGATTGACCCGCTGACGCGAGAGTCCGCAGAGATAACCCAATTCCTCCTGGGAGATGCGCAGCCGCCGGTCCACGCCAGGATAGAGCACGGGATGGAACATGGCGGCCACGGTATGCGCCACACGTTCGTTCGCACCGGAGAGCCGGTCGATCTGCAACTGGCCAATGAACTGTCCAAGACGCTCATTGAGTTGGTTGACGATGAGACGGTTGAACTCCAGGCTGCGGTCGAGCAGCCAGAAAAAAGTTTCCGCGGGCAGTAATCCGAGGCGCCCCTTGCGCAAGACGATGACGTCATAGCGCCAATGCTCATGCTTGAGCAAGGTTCCCTCGCCGAACCAGCCTCCAGGCGCCACGCCGGTGTAGGTCAGCGCTTTGCCACTGACCGAGACGGACGCGATCTTGACAAGCCCGTCGAGGACGCCAATCCAGTGCCGGGCTGGCTCGCCGCGTCTGCACACCATGTCGCCGGGCACCACTTCCTGCACCTGCAGATCGCCAGCCACGCGGTCGCGCTCACGCTCGGTGAGACCGCGCATCCAGGCGCAGGATTTGTCGCAGTCAGTGAAATCCCTAGGCATATTCGGCTCCGATTGTCACCCTGATGACAAATATGCACCCCATTTCTACCTACACTCCGTTTCAAAATGTAATTCCACCCAGGCAACAACCCGCGGTGGAGGACGGCCGGATCCACCGGTCGCAGGAGGAGACATGGATCGTGCGGCATCCACCAGTGTGACCTTTCCGAGCCTGCTGCTCGAGCAGGCCCGGAACCGCCCTCAAGGCGTCGCCTGGCGGGAGAAGGATCTGGGCATCTGGCAGGAGACCACTTGGTCACAGGCGCTGGACTGGGTCCGGCGCCTGACCGGCGGGCTCGCCTCGCTGGATGTGAGGCCGGGCGACCATGTCGCCATCCTGGGCGAGAACCGCCCCCGCCTCTACGCCACCATGATGGCCGCGCAGTGCCTCGGCGCCATCCCCGCGCCGCTTTACCAGGACGCTGGCGCGGCAGAACTGGCCTACCCGCTGCAACTGGCCGAGGTGAAGGTCGTCGTGGCCGAGGACGAGGAGCAGGTGGACAAGCTGCTCGACATCCGCGACCAGCTGCCGCTGCTGCAGCACGTGCTCTATCACGATCCTCGCGGCCTGCGCAAAGCCGAGGCG
>JAJTBQ010000274.1 GCA_021286835.1 Thiomonas sp. | reverse complement strand
CCAGTACAGCAAACTGCTGGACTGGGGCCTGCGTCTCACCCTGGTGCTGGCCTTGCCCAGCGCCATCGCCCTGCTGCTGTTTGCCCAGCCCCTGGTCTCGATGCTGTTCAACTACGGCCGCTTCGATCATGCCGACGTGCTGGCCACGACCAGCGCGCTGCGCGCTTACGGCATCGGGCTGATCGCGCTGATCGGCATCAAGATCCTCGCGCCGGGTTTCTATGCGCGGCAGGATTTGCGCACCCCCGTCAAGATCGCCCTGGTCGTGCTGCTTTGCACCCAGTTGATGAACCTGCTGTTCGTACCCTGGCTGGGACACGCGGGCCTGGCCCTGGCCATCTCCATCGGCGCGCTGCTCAACGCCAGCCTGCTGTTTCGCGGCTTGCGTCGGCGCGGCATGTTCCAGCCGCAGCCCGGCTGGGGACAGTACGCCGGCCGGATTGCGCTGGCGCAACTGCCTCTGGCCGGCGTGCTGCTCTGGGGCGCCGAGAAACTGCCCTGGGACCGCGCGCACGGTGATCTGGCGCGACTGGGCATGGGGCTGGGCCTGCTGGCCGTGGCCGCGCTGTTGTACTTCGCCACGCTGCGACTGCTCGGCTTCCGCCTGCGCCAGTTCATGCACCGGGAATGACGTGTTGCGCCAGCGCAAGCCGCGGGTCCGCGTCGGATTTCACAATGAAGGCATGATGTGCGTGCAACGCCCATCCATCTGGCCCACCACAACCGGGAGAACGACATGAGCCTGACCCAAGAACAACGCCAAGACCTGCGCGACAAACTGCTGCTGCGCCGTGCCCAGATGGTGGCCGATCTGCGCAGCGAATCGATTAGCGACGAAGGCACCCTGGCCGTGCGCAGTCATCGCGACGAGACCGACGACGAAGCTGTCGTCGAGGCGATGGACGCCCTGGAAATCGCCTCCACCGCCCGCGATGCCACTGAGCTGGCCGCGATCGACCGTGCCTTGCAGCGGCTCGACACGCCCGACTTCGGCGTCTGCATCGATTGTGACGCCGAGATCGAGGCGGCACGCCTGATGGCGGAGCCGACCGCCCTGCGCTGCACCGCTTGCCAGCAGCGCTTCGAGCACATGCACCCCACGCCCGGCGGCGCGCGGCTGTAGCATCTCAGGCATGTCTGCACGCCCCGCCCTCCCGCTGGGCCCTCCGGGCCTGGAGCGGACGCTGACGCGATGGCTCATACCGGCCTACGTCGTCGGCGTCGGTCTGCCCTGGGTGGTCGGCGCCTGGATCAAGACCGGCTACCAGCCGGGCCTGCTCAAGACCGATCCGCAGCCCGCCCGCGATCTGATCGACATCTTCTGCATGGGCATCTGCCTGTTCGACGCCACCCTGGTTTTCACCGTGGGCATCGGCTGCCTCGTCGTCTCCATCATGAAAGGCCCGGCCCGCTACGCCGACAGCGCCCGCGCCACACAGCCTATCGAGGATCGCGACGGGCAGGATCGGTCTTGACATGACCGCATCTCAAGGCCGCATCGAGGCCGACGAGGCGCAAGGCGTACCGGCCCATCCGCGCCATTGCATCGACCCCACCGACCTCACCGGTCTGATCCTCGCCGGCGGCCGCGGCCTGCGCATGGGCGGCGCGGACAAGGGGCTACAGCCCTGGCACGACCAGGCCCTTGCCCTGCATGTGCTGCGGCAACTGCAACCGCAGGTCGGAGCCCTGCTGATCAACGCCAACCGCCACCTGTCCCTCTACCGCGCCTGGGGCGCGCCGGTGGTGAGCGACGACGCCGACCTGGTCTTCGCCGGCCCCCTCGCCGGCATGCTCGCCGGTCTGGAGTCCAGTTCCACCGCCTATCTGCTGAGTGTGCCGTGCGACGCGCCACGGCTGCCCGGCGATCTGGCGCGGCGTCTGGGCCACGGTTTGCTCGCGCAGGGCGCACGCATGGCCATGCCCCGCGTCGGCGGCCGCCTGCAACCCGTGTTCTGCCTGATGGAAGCCGGGCTGCGCGACGATCTGCGCGCCTTTCTGCAGGCGGGCGAACGCAAGGTCGCGCTGTGGGCCGCGCGCCACCGCCTGGCCGTCGTCGAGTTCGACGACCCACTGGCCTTCGAAAACTTCAACACCCCGGACGATCTGCAACGCCAGGACCACCGCCTTTCGCCATGACAGCCCCCGCCGATCTGCAGCACATCCTGTCCGCCGTGGACGGTTACGACCCCGACGCGCTCCGCGTCGACCAGGCGTTGAACATCCTTCGAGCCGGCATCGAGCCCGTCCAGGCAGTCGAGCAGCTTGCGATACGCGCCGCGCTGGGACGGGTGCTGGCGCACGACCTCATCTCCCCGATCGACGTGCCGGCGCACGACAACTCGGCGATGGACGGCTACGCCCTGCGCGGCAGCGACCTTGCCGCACAGGGCGATACCGTGCTGACCATCGCCGGACGCGGACTTGCGGGCCATGCCTTCGGCGGCGACGTTCCGCCGCGCAGCGCCGTGCGCATCATGACCGGCGCGGTCATGCCCGCGGGTTGCGATACCGTGGTGCCACAAGAGTTCTGCCATGTCGAAGGCACCACCCTCACCTTGCCACCCGGGCGGGTTCGCCCTGGCGACAACCGGCGCTTGCGAGGCGAAGACCTGGCCCGCGGCAAGGCCGCATTGCCCGCCGGCAAACTGCTGCGCCCGGCCGATCTGGGTCTGCTGGCCTCGCTGGGTCTGTCTGAGGTGCCGGTGCGGCGCAGGCTGCGCGTGGCCATGTTCTCCAGCGGCGACGAGCTGCGTTCGGTGGGGCAGCCCCTCGACCCCGGCTGCGTCTACGACAGCAACCGCTACACCCTTTGGGGCATGCTGGAGCGGCTGGGCTGCGAGGTGATCGACCTCGGCGTCGTCGAGGACAACCCGCGGGCGGTGGAGACCGCCTTGCGGCGCGCCACTGAGTGCGCCGACGTGGTGCTCACCTCGGGCGGCGTCAGCGTGGGCGAGGCGGACTACCTGCGCAGCACGCTCGCGGCGCTGGGCGATGTGCTGTTCTGGCGCAT
>JAJTBQ010000011.1 GCA_021286835.1 Thiomonas sp. | reverse complement strand
GTGGCCATGCCAATGGCTTAACGTACTTTATTTTCCGTTTTCTGAGACGTCCCCAAGAAAGGCGGCCCCACTCGGGGGCCGCTAAACATCGCGTGCGATGCCCCGCTCAGGGAGGTGAAGCAGGGGGCCAAGGGAGGAATGGCCGGGCGCAATTATCGACGGCGCTTGCAACGTCCCGGCAGGGGGGGATAGAACCCGAAAGTGGCACGTCATTTCACCCACCGAAGGAACGGATGACGGGTCAAGGGCTCGCCCGGAAGCCGCAGCGCGGGCGCAGCCCGTGACCGGGTGAGGACGTGGGCGAAGCCGAACCCTTGACGCGGCAGGAGTGGCCCACGCTCCCGGCTGCGCCGGGGGATGTAGGCCGCATGGCCGTAAAGCATCCCCCGGTGCTGCCTAGCGGCGAGCGCGGGGTTTGACCTGGCTGAAAGCAGCTTGCGCAGAGCTGGAATCACTCTCGGACACGTGGTTTCACCCACCGAGCGGCAGGGGGGGGGACAGAACCCGAAAACGACACGTCATTTCACCCACCGGCCAGACTTTCCCCTTGACTTTCATTACCGTAATTACGATAATTACGGTAATTACATTACAGTAAAGGAGTGCAGCATGGCCCGTCAGATCGTCACCCAGCAAGCAGTCACCGAAGCCGCCGAGGCCCTGATTGTCGAAGGCGCGGAGCCTTCCATCGTCGCCGTTCAAGCCCGCATTGGCGGCGGCTCTTACAGCACCGTCAAGAAGTTCTTGGACGTGTGGAAGCAGCAGCGGGCCGAAGCCGCCACAGCGGCCCCAGAGACACCGGCAGAGGTGCAGGCCAAGGGACAGGAGTTCGCCCGCATCGTGTGGGCGCTGGCCTCGCGTGAGGCACAGGCCGAAGCCCAGCAGGCCAAGGCCGAGGCGCAGGCCGAGGTCGCCGCCGTGCGCGTCGAACTGGCCGAGGCCAACAACGAAATCGCCCGGCTGGAAGGTGTGGAAGCGGCGCAGGCCGAAACCATCGACCAGCAAGCGGCCAAGCTGCGCGAGGTCGAGCTGGCACTGGCCGAGGCCCAGACGCAGGCCCGCAGGGTGGCCGAGCTGGAAAAGTCACTTGCCGACCTTCGCGCCGAGCTGGACACATCGCGCAAGGAAGCCACGGACAAGGCCGTGGAGGCGGGCAGGCTGGCCGGTGAAGCCGAGGCGCTACGCGCTCAGGTGCACGAGCTGATGGACGCGATCAAGCCGCAGGCCAAGAAGTGATGATCCCCGAACACGCAGCCGCCAAGCTGGCCGACCTTCGCCAGACGGCGGACACGCTGGACTACTTGGCCCGTGAGGGTCAGGTGGGGGAGGGGGAGGCTTGCGTGCTGGCCCAGATGGCAAAGGCGATCAGGGCAGACGTGGAAGCGTTGGAGCTGGAAATCTGGCGGTCAGAACAGCCCGCCGAGGGGATGCCGTCAGAACGGCCAAATCTCTTTCACTGACCATGACCGGAGGGCACGAAGCCCCCCGGCAATGTCAGAGCCGATGCCATAGACCAGCCCACCAACGACCCCGGCAGTGAACCCAAAGGGCACGCCATAGATGGCGACCGCTGCAAGGTAGTACTGCCAAGTGTCATTGATGGTCGGCATGTTTTCATCCTTTCTGTATTTGAGTAAATGCGCTGATGATGTAAAGCGCAAAGCATCAAAAGCGGCTTTCTACCACCGGGGCGACACGTCGCAGGAACACCGCCCGCGCATCGTCCATGTCGGCAGGCACGCGAGCGGCCAGTGCTTGCGCGTAGGCCGCAGGCTGGCCCGCATGGGCCTTGCGGATGCCCTCATCAAGCAGTAGCGACGTTGCAGGCCCGAAGGTGGACAGCAAGGCTTCCTCGACCTCTGCTTCCGGTGCAAGCCGGGGCAGCATCAAGCGCTCAAGGTGCGGACGAACGAAGGCCAGCGACACGACCAGCCCAGCGGCCAAGCTCAGACCGTACAGGGTCAGAAACCCCGTGTAGGTCATCGCCGGGGCGATCAGCCGCGCCACGCCGACGAACGAGGCAAACAGCCAGGTCACGGAACTGACCGCACCGACCACAGCGCAGACCGCCGAGGCGAAGCCCGGCGAGCGCTGGGGCTTGGTCAGCATCGGGAACACGACCCAATGCAGAAGAAGGCCGTTAGCCGTCAGCAGTGACACGACCGTGAGCTTTGCGGCCAGCTTCGGCTTGGCGATCAGTGCGGCCCAATCCAAGCCCAGATCGAGCAGGATCAGCGCCGCGCCGGTCAGCCAGAGCAGGCCCAGCAGCCGGGCGATGGTGCGCCCGGTGGCTTCGAGCTTGGCAGCATCGACGCGCCGGGCACGCAGCAAGGCCACGTCCTCCCGGAACACGGCCACGATGGCGAAGGCGAAGGCCAGCGTGTGGCCGAAGAGTAGGAGCTGGCGGGCGGTAGTGGTCAGCATGTCCATGATGGCCTCACTTCGTGCGGATGGTTTCGCCCGTGGTGCCGGGGTTCTGGCTGCACGTCTGCACGGACTGGTCGCACTCGCTGGCCTGCTGTTGCTGCATCAGCTTGCCCCCGGTGGCGTTCCACAGCTTGCCGAGCTGGGATTGCAGGGCTGCGGCCTGTGCGTTCACCTTGTCCATCCCGGTGACGGGCTTGGCTTGGTTGGCGGGCACGATCTGGCACGAGCTGCCGGAGCAGAAGGTGCGGACTTCCAGCGACTGCGAGCTGTGGTTGTTGTCGTTGCCGACCTGCGCGGATGCAAAGACCTTCAATCCGGGACGAGGCAGGCCCGCGAACTGGTCAGCACGGATGCGAGCCGTGCAGGTGTACTGCCCAGCGGCGAGGCGGTCTTGCTCCCACTTGGTATCAGCAATGACGAAGCTACGCTGCACCCCGGAGTCCACCGTCAGCAGGCGGAATCGGGCAATGGCCGGGCAGTTGTCGGTTGCCTTGCGAGGCATGACGGCGATCAAGTCACCGAGGAACGGGATCAAGGTCAGGCGCTCGACCGAGGCCGGGAGCTGGGGCGCTTGTGCCGGAGCTGGGGCGGTTTGGTCAGCCAGCGGCAGCGGCATTTGTGCGCAAGCGGAAGCGGTCAGGGCTGCGGCTACGGCGGTGAAGAGAGCTTTTTTCATGGTGTTAATCCTCAAATGTTGAAATACAGAAAAGCGGCCTTACTCAATTGATGCGAAGCATCAACGCTCAATCAAGGGGATGGGGTAGTCCACCGCCGAGCAGGCTTCGCCCTTGGGGCACGACACCCAGAACTTCTTCTCGCTCTGCTTCTGGAAGCGGGGGAAGTTCACCGTCATGCGCCATTGGCCGACCGGGAGCACGATCCGGTTTGCTGCTGGGGACTGATCCGGGCCGGTGATGTACAGCGAGGCCGAATAGCTCATGGCGTCGGCGGTTGGACGCATGGGCAGGGTGGCCGTGAGGCGTGCAGACGCGGGGCCTTCAAAGGTCGCGTAAGCGGGTTCCTCGGGTGTGTCTGCGCATTGCGTCCGGGCGGGCATGCACAGCAGGCGGAATGTCAGCAGGCGTTGCGCGGCGCTGAATCCCACGTCCCACTTCGGCATGTAGCCGTTCTCTGTCTCGCGGTCGCTGCCATCGGTGCGGGTCTGCACCTGCGGCTGCGGTGCAATCACGACCGGCGCGGGTAGAACCTGCTTCGGCTTGATGACTGACGGTGCAGGGCCGGTGCCGATCTGGTCGGACACTTCCTTCTGGCGATCCGACCACTTCGAGCGCTTGGCCTGCCAGTTGGCTTCCGGCCAGTCCGAACAAACGCCGATCAGGACACCGAGCAGCAGGCCAGCGATCAGGCCGTCACGAAGGAACACCAACGCCGACCGGCCCCATGCGCCGGTCAGTGAATCATCAACCTGCACCCACTCTGTTTCGCGGCGGGCCGTCGCGCTTTTAATCCAAGCCATGACGATCTCCTTATGCGGTGGCTAGTTGGGGTTCTGCGGGCAGCTCTTGCACATAGAGCGGCTGCATCTGGATGACTTCATCGACGGCACGCTCGCCCACGTTTCCGATGAACAGGGCGTAGTCGGTATTGAGTCGGCGGAAGTCGTTGGCGTCGAACAACTGCTGACGCTGAATCGAGGTCGATTCGTTGTAGCTCGTGCCTTCGCTGGTGGACTGGTTGCCGTTCTTGGGCGTCATGAGTCCGCCAGTCATGAACACGCCCACTGCGTCACCAAATCCCGCGCCGTCGCCTGCGGACTTGTAGGCGCTTGTGCTGACGCTGTGCGAAGAGCCTTCGCTGGTTGACGTGATGAGCACATCGACCTGACCGAGCAGGCGTTGCACCATGCTCATCGTGGCGTCGTCCTCCGTCCTGAAAACGAGCCGTTGCCGGAAGTTTTGAAGGATGGCGTCCGCCGCTTGCTTGCTGCCCACAGCTTGATTCAGCGAGGACACGCCTTGCGTGCTGACGATGCCGAAACAACCGCTCGAACGCGACTTGTCCCAGAAGTCCATGTCGGTGATGCTGTCGATGACCGCTTGCACCTCATCGCAGATGAAGCCGACCGGCGTTTCTTGGTTCCACTCCTTGCGCGTCCGGCGCTCCCTCATCATTGAGTAGAAGCGCAGCTTGATGAGCATGTAGGCGTACCGGCTGCCCTCTTTCCCGAACAGCGTCATCGGTAGCGAAACAAAGTAGATCGCGCCATCGAGCAAGGCCGTCAAATCGGCTTCGCCTTCCGACTCTCCACCCGAGAACGCATCCACCAGATCAGGGTGTGAAAACGGACTCAGCACCTGCGCGACCGTGGTGTTCACGCTCGACAACATCTTGTCGTCGAACTTCCCATAGATGTTGTCGAAGTAATTGCAGGCGGCTTCGGCCAAGCGCTCTTGGCGACGGTCAAAGGACGCGCCCTTTGACAGCATCAAGTCGATAGCGGCATTGCGCTTTTCGTCCGAGAAGATCAGCGCGTACAGACCGGCCAAGCTGTAGTCGCCTTCGGTCAGCATGAGGATGGTTAAAGCGTTCCGGCACAGCTCCACCGCTTGATCGACAAAAAACGCAGCGTTGCCGCCTGCGGAGCCGCTGGCGATAAAGCAGCTTTTCAGGTACGAGGCTGCGAGTTCCGGGCTTGTCCCACGGATCAGATTCAGCGTAAGTCCGCCGTGGCCGACCGTGATGTAAGAGCGCTTGGTCAGGTGGGCGATGTAGCGCACTTCGCGCTCGAAGTCGGACTTGATATCGAACACCAACGCGCCGCACTGCTGCTCGAAAACCTGCTTGAGCAATGGATTGATTGCCCGTGTGGTTTTGCCGCTGCCGATGCCGCCGAACACAAAGACGTTTTTGCAGCAATCTTCCTTCGAGGCAAAGACGGCTTCGCCCGGTTGCAGACCGCCCACATGGTCGCGCCCGTAAAGCTCGCCGGTAGAGGTGCCAAGGAACAGGCCCTTGAAGGTCTTTTCCTCGGGTTTGGCTGGGGTGACTTCCGCGACTGGTTGAGGGTTCGCAGCGGCCACGGCGGCGGCGATTTCGGCCTCGCGCTTGTCGCTCTTCACTCGGTCACGACGGATGCGCCAATACCGGTACACCCAGCCGCCGCAGATGCCAAGCGGAACGGCAGACCAGAAGGCGAAAGTGAATCGACTTTCCCAGAACGCATCCGGTCGAGGCTCCCAAAAGGGAGACACGCCGAGGTACGTCCCGATGAACGCGCCCAGCCAGAAGCAGCCGATCAGACGGGCGGAAAGTCCGCCGTATGCGACCCTCCCGGAAGTCGAGTCTGCGGCCATGTCTTTGAGGTCATACCAGCTCATGCTTCTTGCTCCTTGTTTTGAGCCTGCGCAGCAGCCGACTTTTCGTTGGTTGCGGCTTGGCTTGCGAGCAGGTGATCGCCACGGGCCTTGCAGCGGGCAATGAACTGTTCGCGTTGTTCGCCCTTGAGCTGGTCAGCCATTGCGATCAGCCCACCCAGAAGAACGCCTTTGTCGAGGTCGGCCAAGCCAGCCAGGACAACCAGACCGCCGAGCTGAATCTTTCGTTGCGCGTCTGCCTTGCGTTCCTTTTCCCGTTGCGAGGCGCGTTCGCGTGCTGCGATCTGCGCCGCTTTGGCCTTGAGCTGCTTTAGCCGCTCTTCGCCTTCGCGTATCTGTTCCTTGAGGTCTTTCCGTGCCATGTGATGTGCGCTCCTTTCGTTTGCTGTTTATCACGTCAATATCTTAACGCTACTCACGACAAAAACGCAATGACAGTTTGAGCGGTTGACGCGGATTGATGGAGCGAGAGGACGAACGGAAGTGAGCGCATGGAGTGGTGCGCTTGTTGCGGTGTGTTGTCTATGCTGGGTTTGCGCTTGCTGGCGGGTGCCGAAGTGGGGTTCGGTGAGGGAGCGAAGCGCAGCGAGCGAGGGAGCCGGTTGTCAGCGAAGTGTCTTGCCTGTTGCCAAAAATGCCGATTTATGTTTTCAGATAAATGGCGTTTTTGTTACCATTTCGGTGTGCGGTGAGCAGAGGCGGTGGAGTGCGGACGTATCCCAAGACGAAGGCGAAGGGCGCACTGAGAGTAATCCCCTGTCGGGGATTACGTGCGGCCTCCCGGCGGGCTCCTGCGGAGTGCTAACCGCGTGGCGGCAACGGTCGCCCGCCCTGATGGCGGGCTTTAGGTGGAGGTGGTTTCAGCGTGGATGTTCAGCAAGGGCGGTGCGCCCACAAGGGAGGCAGATCGCGGGCCGAGGGCAAGTCCTCGACGGCTGCGGCTGCCTATCGTGCTGGCGTCTGCATCGTTGATGAACGCACGGGGGAGGTGTTCGACTTCAGCCGTAAGGGCGGGGTCGAGAGCAGCGAAATCATCGTGCCCGAAGGTGCCCATGACGACTTCAAGCGCATGGCTGAACAGAGCCGATCCGGCAGTGAGCAGGAGCGGGCCGACGCACAAGCCGCTTTCTGGAACGCGAACGAGAAGGCACACAAGCGCGGCGACTCCATCGTGTCTCGTGAGATTGAGCTGGACTTCCCGCAGGAGCTTTCCGCCGATGACCGACAGCAGCTTGTCCGCGAGTTCGCGCAGGCGTTCGCCGACAAGTTCAAGTGCGGCATTCAGGTTTCCATCCACGAACCGCGCACGGTCACTGACCGCGACCTCGAAAAGAACCCTGACCAGTTCCACGTCACCGACCCGGAGACGGGCCGACGCCATAACGGCAATTGGCACGCTCACCTGCTGACGACCACCAAGGCCGTGGACGAGCGCGGATTCGGGAACAAGATCAAGGAGCTTGATCCCAAGGAACGCCAGTTCAAACCCACCCTTGAAAACCCGGCAGAGTGGGACAGGCCGCTATGGCAGCGGATGGTGCAGAACAAGCTGGATGAGCGCGGCATCGACAAGTTCTATTCGACCGGCTCGAAGGAGGAGACGCGCAAGCAGCTAATCGAGCGCGGGGAGTACGACTCAGCGGCCAAGCTGGGCGAAGCGACAAAGCACCTTGGGCATGGGGCCTCAGCGCAGGAACGCCGGGGTGAGAAAACCGAGCTGGGCGACCTGAACCGGGAAATCAAAGAGCGCAACCGCGAACGCGAGAAAGACGCCGATCTGGCGAGCGGTGTTCTTGACCGACTGACGCAGAAGCAATCGACCTTTACCGACCGCGACCTCTACCGGGAGCTGTGCAAGCAATCCGATGACCGTTTGGGCGACAAGCTGCACACGCTGGTGGAGCAGTGCATCGCCCGCGATGACGTGGTGAAGCTGGGCGTGGATGCCAAGGGCAATGTGCGGCTGACCACCCGCGAAATGCAGGACTTGGAGCGGCGCATGGTCGATCAGGCCAAGAGCCGCCGCGACGAAGGAAGGCATGGCGTCAATCACGAGCGCCTAGACCACCACGCCAAGAAAAACGGCCTGTCGGACGAACAGGCCGCAGCCCTGCGCCACATGAGCGGCAGGGACGGGGTTTCGCTGGTCGAAGGTATGGCCGGAACCGGCAAGTCCACGATGATGAAAGCGGCTCATGAGGCATGGCGCGAAGCAGGCTATGAGGTGCGCGGCGCGGCTCTCGCTGGGAAGGCTGCGGACGGGCTGGAACAGGGGAGCGGCATCAAGTCGCAAACCGTCCATTCCCTGCTGCTGCAACTGGACAGCGGACGCCAGAGGCTGACCCCGAAAACCATCCTGTGCGTGGATGAGGCCGGGATGCTTTCAAGCCGCTTGACGGCCCGCCTTGTCGATCATGCGTCCAAGGCCGGGGCCAAGCTGGTGATGGTGGGCGATGACCGCCAGTTGCAGCCCATCGACGCGGGCGGGGCATTCAAGGCGATCAAGGACGAGCTGGGCGCGGGCAAGCTCTCGACCATCTACCGCCAAAAGGACGAATGGGCGCGGGATTCCGTCCATAAGTTCGCAGACGGTGACGCCGGGAAGGCCATCAAAGCCTATGCCGAACGCGGCCTTGTGGGCGTGGGCACCGATGCCGACGACACCAAGCGCCAACTGGTGGCCGACTGGAACAGCCAGCGCACCGATGACGGGCGCAGCTCGATCATGCTTGCCGGAACGCGCAAGGACGTGAAAGACCTCAACGAGCTGGCCCGCACGGAGCGCGTGAAGGGCGGGGAGATTGAGCAGGGCGAACGGGTCAAGACCGATCAAGGCGAGCGCGAATTCGCCACGGGCGACCGGATCGTGTTCCTCAAGAACGACAAGAGCATTGGCGTCAAAAACGGCCAGCTCGGAACGGTCGAAAAGATCGAGCGCGAAGGCGGCGACGGCTACCGCATGGCGGTGCGCGGCGATGACGGGAAGCTGGTCACGCTCAACACCAAGGATTACGACCGCCTAGATCACGGCTATGCGACCACCGTTCACAAGGCCCAAGGCGTCACCGTGGATCGCGCCTATGTGCTTTCGGGCCGGATGCACGACCGCGAACTGTCCTATGTGTCCATGTCGCGCAGTCGGCAGGAAACGCGCCTCTACATCGACGCCAGCAAGTACAAGGACGCGGCCAGCCTTGCCCGCCAGATGAACCAGTCTCACCAGAAGGGAACGACCCTTGACCGGGTGGAGAAGGAACCGCACGACTGGTCATCCATGCGAGGCATTGCCGGATCGAAGGGCAGCGAGCGCAAGCCGGAGCGCACCGACTGGTCACACCTTCGCGAAGTGGCCGGATCAAAGGGAAGCCGCCGCGAGGCCGAGCCGACCGACAAGACGATTGCCGATGCCATCGAGGGCTATGCAGCCGCGACGGGCCAGAAGAGCCTCCGAGAGCGTTTCGGCCACTTGGTCAAGGCCGAACCACGCCCAGAGACAGAAAAGCGCAGGGAGGCCCCTCAGCTCCCGCCAGAAACGCCTTTGCAGCCGCAAAAGCAGACCCTTGCCGAACGCTTGCGTGCTGCCCGTGAGCAGCCCAAGCAGGAAGCAGAAACCGGCCTGATCCAAGCCAACCGGACAGGCCAAACCTCAACTGTGAAGAAGGAGCAAGAAATGGAACGTCAGCAGATTCCGGGCATGTTGCCTGACCAATTGGTGAAGGGCGAAGGCGCGGCCTTGCGTCGCCTTGAGCAGTCCGCGCAGGAGCGCCAACAGCAGCAGCCCAAGCCGGAGCCTCAACGCGCCGAGCAGGGCGAACAGCAGCAGCAACAGAACCGCTTGGCGCAGCTTGCCGCCGAGCGAGAGCAGCGGCGAATGGAACGAGAACGCGAGAAGCAGGAACGCGACCGCAGCGGCCCAGACTTGAGCATGTAAAGGAGACGACATGGACACCAAGACCGACTTTCAACGCTTCGGCGCAGCCGTGGCGGCATGGGTAACAGAGCGAACCGGGGAGCCGATCCCGGCCAGCGCGTGCGCTGAAACGCTCTCGACAGCGGAGGCCATCATCACGGCTTGCCGCGTGCCGGTGCTGATCCCCGACCTGTGGCCCGTGTCGCGGCTGGAAATGCTCTATGTGCCCCCGGAAGGCACGCCAGCAGGCCCAGCCATCACGGCCAGCTTTTCCGGCGAAGTCAGCCGGGCCGTGTTGCGCTCGATTGGCCGGGCAGTGCGGGCCGAGTTCGACAACACCGGAACCGACATGCTGCGGCTTGAGCTGGACAACGGCGCGGCCCTTTTCCTGCACTCGCCGGAGGTGCGCGACACCGTGACCGAGGCGGCAGGCGTCACCCTGCTTTCTGAGTGAGGGAGGCGCACATGGCCCGCTTCTGGAAGTTCAACGTGGACGCCTGCACCTTCGAGCGGTGCGACCAACAAACCGCCGCCGAGGCGGACGTGCCTGTGATCGTCAATGACGGCGACGTGCGCGTGCAGATCGACGGCAAGGCCCGGCACTGGCCCAGCGGTGAACCGCTGACCGTGGCCGGTGTTCAATTCGACCGGGAGGACTACGAATGACGAACGACGAACAAGACCGCTTCGGGATGCCTGCAAGTGCCTTTGCAGCGGCCCAGACAAGCCACGGGAGCGCCCGCACGGTGCGGGCTGGGATGTACGTCCCAACCCGTGGCGAAGTCGCCTCTATGGCCCCCGAAAACCTGCGCCCGATCCTGATTGACTGGCTCCACGAAAGCCCGGCAGAGCTGATTCCCAGCACGGCCCAAATCAGCCAGGTCAAGGCCATCTTGGAGGCTCGCCCGGATTCCGCCGCGCTGGCCGGGTTGATCGAAGAGTGCCGGGCCTACATCGAGGACGTGGCGTGATCCTGTTCTTGGACTTTGACGGGGTATTGCACCCGGCGCGGGCCGTTATGGGACAGCATGGCCCGGAGCTGGCCGGGGACGGTTCGCTCTTCATGTGGGCCGAACCACTGGCCGAGCTGCTGGCCGAGCGCCCGCACGTTCAGATCGTGCTTTCTACGAGCTGGGCGCGTCACCTGCCCTTTGAGCAGGTGCGCGACTTTCTGCCCGTGTCGCTGCGCCGCCGTGTCGTGGGTTCGACGTGGCACCGAATCCAGTCCGACCCGGACTTCTCCCGAGGCTTGCCGTTTTCCTACTGGCAGGACGCAAGCCGCTATCAGCAGGTGAAGCGCTGGGCCAACGCCCACCGCCTGCGCCGCTGGGTGGCCGTTGATGATGACGCCAAAGGCTGGGACGAACCCGAGCGTTTGGTACAGACCAACCCGGAAACCGGCCTTTCCGACCTTGCCGTGGTTGCCCGCCTGTCTGACCTTCTGGGGGGCAAATGATCCTCGTTATCGACCTCGAAGCGACCTGTGCGGACGATGGGAGCATCACGCCCGAGCAGATGGAGGTGATCGAGCTGGGGGCAGTCTGGGCTACGCCTGCCGGGGAAGTCATCGACACCTTGCAGCGCTTTGTGCGCCCGACCGAGCGCCCGACCCTCACGCCCTTTTGCATGGGCTTGACCCACATCGAGCAGGCCAGCATCGACACCGCGCCGAGCTGGCCCACGGTTGCCGCCGAGCTTGCCGAGTTCGCCCGCCTGCACGCCGGGCAATGCTGGGGGAGCTGGGGCAAGTACGACGCACGCCAGATCGAGCGCGAGAGCGCCCGGCATGGCCTCGCTGATCCACTGGCAGGACTTCCCCACGTCAACCTCAAGGCGACCTTCGCCAAGGCCCGCAAGATCAAGCAGACGGGTATGGCCACGGCCTTGCAGATCGCCGGGCTTGAGCTGGAAGGCGAGCACCACCGCGCCCTTGCTGATGCCCGGAATATCGCCCGGCTGCTGCCGTGGGCCTTGGGCTGAAAGCGTACTGGCAGAACGCTTGTGAGCGTTTCAGCGCTTGCGCCATTGGACAAAATGAATCCTTTTGTCCAATTAAATGATATGCTTGCACGAATCGGCGCGGGTTTGCGCCGTTTGTTTTGCCCCCAACATTGGACAAAACGATGGAAGAGCGAAAACACCTGACACAGACCGAAGTCGAGCGCCTGATTGCGTCCACGAAGGGAAGCCGTCACGAGGCCCGCGACCGTTGTCTGCTGCTGCTGATGTTCCGGCACGGTTTGCGCGTGTCCGAGGCGTGCGGGATGAGGCTGTCACAGGTGGATGTCGATAGCCGGGTTTTGCATGTTGCCCGGCTCAAAAAGGGGCTGTCCACGACCCACCCGCTTCGTACTGACGAGCTGCGGGCCATCAAGGCATGGCTGGCCGAGCGTCAGCGCATGAAGCCGGATTGCGACGCCTTTTTCGTGTCTGAGCGCCGTAACCCGCTGAATCGGCGTACCGCGTGGAACGCGATAAAGAGCTATGGCGAGAAGGCCGGATTGCCTTTGTCAGCCCACCCACACATGCTGCGCCATGCTTGCGGGTACGAGCTGGCTAACCAAGGGGCTGACACCCGGCTCATACAAGACTATTTGGGACACCGGAGCATTCAGCACACCGTGCAATACACGGCGGCGAACCCGGCGAGATTTGAAAGGCTGTGGCGATGAGCGCCACTGACACAGTTAAGGCGGCGCGACCGGGGATTGCGGCCCCGGCTGCGCCTAACCAACAACCCTACTGCAAGGAGTAGAGCGCATGGCTAGCGAGCATGGTATGACACTTGAGGCACGCGGCGGAACCTCTGGGGACGCTGGGATTGGCGCACGCAGCGCCAAATCGAAGAAACCTGCGGCCACGAAGCGGGCCAGCGGTAAGGGAAAGAAGGCTTCAACGCCTCTGCGCACAATCGACCTTTTCTGCGGCGCGGGCGGCATCACCGAGGGATTCCGTCAGGCTGGCTATGTCAGCCTGTACGGCAATGACGTGATGCCCGAGGCCATCGAGACGTTCAAGCTGAACCACCCGGAGGCCATCGCCGACTGTCGGTCGGTTGAGGAAGTTGATCCCGCCGAAATCCGGGCAAAGCTTGGCTTGCAGCCCGGCGAGCTGGACGTGCTGGTGGGGGGACCACCATGCCAAGGATTTTCCATCAATGCGCCGGAGCGTTTCTTGAACGATCCGCGCAACAAGCTGTTCAAGCACTACGAGCGGTTTGTCGAAGAGTTCCGGCCCAAGGCGTTTTTGTTCGAGAACGTGCCGGGCTTGCTCTCGCTGGGGGACGGCAAGGTGTTCCGCCAGATCATCAAAATCTTTACCGGGCTTGGATACCACGTCACGGCCAAGATTCTGTTTGCGGCTCACTACGGCGTGCCGCAGGAGCGGTGGCGTCTGATCCTGCTGGGTTCGCGCTTCGCCGAGGTGCAGCACCCGGAGCCGACGCATTACGCATCCGGCCGTGCCAACTTCCGGGGCGGCGGCACGATGACCTTCCAGCTTACCGACGCTGACCGCGAGCGCCTGTTGCCGTGCGTGACTGTTGGCGAGGCTATCGGCGACCTGCCGCGCCTTGAAATGGGCGAGGGTGCCGAGGTGAT
This sequence comes from Thiomonas sp., assembly GCA_021286835.1. Lineage (GTDB taxonomy): Bacteria > Pseudomonadota > Gammaproteobacteria > Burkholderiales > Burkholderiaceae_C > Thiomonas. The sequence goes on along the minus strand of JAJTBQ010000011.1, from coordinate 6,114 downwards.
GGGCTACACGACCGATCCCCATAGCCCCTATGCGCAGATGATGCGCAACGGAACGGAAGTGACCTACAACCACTATGCCGCCAAGCTCTCGAAGCAGAACGCCGAGCGCATGAAGCATGTGAAGCCGGGCGGATCGTGGCGCGACATTCCACACGAACTGCTGCCCAAGGGGATGCAGCGTGCCCGCAAGACCGACCACACCAAACGCTACGGCCGTCTGCGCAATGATGGCTTGTCTGGGACGATGCTCACCAAGTGCGATCCCCATTGGGGAACGGTGTTTCTCCCGGATCAAGACCGGACGCTGACTGTTCGTGAAGCGGCCCGCTTCCAGTCATTCCCGGACACCTACAAGTTCCTTGGTTCCCGCGTGTCTCAGTATGAGCAAGTCGGAAACGCTGTGCCGGTGCTGATGGCGAAAGCCATTGCGGAGCAGTTCCGTTTGCACCTGGCCGTGCATGAGGCCGAGACGCAGGCCACCGAGGCCAGCACCGCGCAAGTGGCTTGATTCAGCTTCCGGCTTCGGCTTCGTCGTCGCCGGGTTCCAGATCGAGCTGGTCGGCGTCGTATTTGTCGGCATCGGCCAGCAAGGGCTGGATGATTTTCTCTGTGATCCGTGACTCGAAGGTGGGCAAGGGAACAGGCTTGCCCCCCGTCAGCCCTTCCACCGAACGCTCCAGCGTCGTGTAGCGGACTTCATCGCGGACGATGCGCGTTTGCTTGCCGCCATCCACTTCTTCAAACCGGACGATGAACCAAGCAATGTCCGCATTCGATATGTCGGCCACATTGTCCATTTCGCCGATGGAGTCGAAGAAGGCCCGATCTACGACCACGGCCATTTTCTTGCCCCAGCGCCGAAGGGTCGGCACCTTGATTTGAAGCTGCGGCATAAGGCGCTTCGGTCCGCTGCTGCGGTAATCCGGGCGGCGGCGGCCAGCCGGGAACACAACCCAATCCACTGCCGTGTCGTTGAACGCCTCGAATTCGCCTTTCATCGCGTTGCCGCTGAAATAGACGGCCTGAATCTCAAGCGCAGCCCACGCCATCGGGGCACCCTTGGGCGTCTTGTTGCTGACCAGAACCATGTCGATGCGGCCCACGTCATCGCCGCCTTCGTTGTCCGTGGTCGCCCCGGCTTCGAGAAAGCCGACCTCGCCGACAAGCAGCGGGTCGGGGTCATTCAGGATGGTTTCGCCTACCCACTTGAACACGTCCAGCGCTTCATGGAAGCGATAGGGACAGGTGGCGCGGAAGCCGCCCTGTTTGCCATCAACGGGTACGCCTACGGCGCGACCGTTGTCAGGGTGGGCGGCGTATGAGTAGAGACGCAGCGAGCAAACGCCGCCATCCTTGGAGCAGACCGCGCCCGTCTTGCGGGCTTGGAATGTGCAAAGCTGCGGTGTGCGCTGCTTCTTCGGCTTGAGACAGTCGGCGGCGAACTGCTGCCGCTCTTCCGGGGAGAGCTGCGTCAGGTTGTAGCCGTACCACTCCCCGATCCCGAATCGCGGCGTGAGGTCTTTTGGTTTTCTTGGAGTTTTTGCCATAACCCTACAACGTAACACATTGGACAGTTGCGGCCGAGGGGTGCGGCAAAAGATGGGCCAGATCAGGCCGAGTCGTCGCCCTCCTCTTCCCCGCCGACAAATGCGAGACGAAGGGCGCGGGCGATCAAGTCGCCCTCGGGATAGTCGGGGAAGCCCTTTTTCTTCGTGGCCTCGGGCTTCTGGGCTTCGGGCGGGATGAAGTTCGGCAGCTCGCCAATTTCGCCCTGATCTTTCAGGCGCTCCCATTGCTCGAACTCTTCCGGCGTGCGCAGCAGCAGGAAGTCGGCATCCATTTCCGTATCCTTGCGTGGGCGACCCGGCCCGACCTTGCCCTCACCGAACCCTGCTTCATCCAGCGATTGCATGAACAGCTTTGCAGCCTTGCGGGCCAGCGTGGGCGATGCGGGCTTTTCCCCGGCCTGTAGCGCCTTGCTGGCATAGGCCAGCATCCGCACTGAATTGTTCAGGCAGAAGCGCCATAGCGCCCTCTCCTGCTGGTGGTTGCGGTCATTCACGAAGGCTTGCCAGTCGGCCCGCTCTTCCGGGGTCAGTTGGGCTTTCAGATCGTCGGGCAGTTCGTCAGTCCAGAACGGGACAGTGCCGACGCGCTCTTGCCGTGCCCGCTTCGCGTCGGAGTCGTAGGCGTACCGGAGCAGCGCGACGGTAGGGGGGACGGTGACGCGCCCGAGCTTCTCGCTTTGGCGCAGTCGGACGGCGACTTGCATGTGTTTTTCTTCTCAGTGTGGACTAGGTTCCATACTATCACGACAAAACGGGCTTGACAATGTTCGGATAGGTCGCTATCATTTCAGCAAATACAGAAAACTTGTTTCCTGTAACATCGCAAAAGCGACTAACCGCAAAGGGGTAAAACATGATCGTCGGAGTTTTGAACCAGAAGGGCGGCGTGGGCAAAACCACGTTGTCCGTGAATCTGGCGGCAGCGCTGGCCCGAGGTGGCGAGCGCGTGTTGCTGATTGACGCTGACCCGCAGGGCAGCGCCTTGGATTGGGCCGCAGCCCGTGAAGGTGAGCCGCTGTTTTCAGTCGTCGGCCTGCCCCGTGCCACCGTCCACAAGGAAATCGGCACCATCGGCAAGGGCTATGACCACATCATCATCGACGGCCCGCCGCGAGTCACCGACCTTGCACGCTCCGCGATCATGGCCTCGGACGTGGTGCTGATCCCCGTCCAGCCGTCGCCCTATGACGTGTGGGCAGCAGAGGAAGTCGTCAAGCTCATTGACGAAGCCCGCGTCTATAAAGAAAGCCTCAAAAGCTGCTTTGTGGTAAACCGCAAAATCGCAAATACGGCGATTGGTCGGGACGTGCGCGAAGCGCTGTCGTCCTACCCGGTGCATGTGCTCAATGCCTCAGTCACTCAGCGCGTGGTGTTTGCTGAGGCGGCAGCCCGAGGCCAAGCCGTCTATGAAATTGACCCAGAGGGCAGCGCCGCAGAAGAAATGCAAGCCGTCCTCGCTGAACTCGTGGAGTACCTGAAATGACCGGAAAGAAAGTTGCCTTCGGCACCAAGCCATCCAGCAAGCCCGCAGCTGCACCCTCTGCCGAGGAATGGGTGAAGAACCGCGAAGAGGCCGCCGACGAGCCGATGAAGCGCCTCACGCTGGACATTCCCGAGAGCCTGCACCGCACCATCAAGGTTTCCTGCGCCGGCCGTGGCACAAAGATGGCCGAGGAAATCCGCGCTCTGCTTGAAGCCCACTACGCGAACCAGTAAGACCGGGGAGGGGCGGGCATGACGGCAGAGAAGCAATCGGTGGACGCAATCAGCGCACAGCTTGTCGAGCTGCGGCGTGACCTTGGCCGCGTGGCGGTCGAGCATGGGCTGGACAGCAAGGAACTGAAGGACGTTCAGGCCCGAATTGCCACGCTCACGGCCAAGCTCAAGGAGGCCGAGGCCGCAAAAGAAAACGATGTGCCGCCACCGCTCAAGCCTGCATCGGCCCTTGACGCTCTGGAACGCATCGGACGCAGCGCCAAGCCCAAGCGCCAACAACAACAGACCCAACCCGAGCTTCCCTTGTTCGACCCGGCCAAGCTGGACGGCATGGCCTTGGATGCTGACGTGGGCGACCCGATGGAGCATGACCCGATCTATCAGGCCGACAAGTCGCTGAAACACCTGCGGGAGTTCCACCGGCAGCTCTCTGAGCAGCTTGTCGCGGTAAATCGTGAGCTGACCAGACAGGCAGACGATGCAGCCCCAGCGTTGCGGGACGAGGCCGAAGCGCTGCGCAGCAAGCAGGCCGAAGTCGAAGCCGAAATCGAGGCCGTGACGAAGGAACTCAAGGCGCTATTGCAGGCCGAGAAGCAGCGCAAGGCTACCGAGCTGATCGAGGCCGACGAAGCAGGGAAGGGCGGTTTGGTGAAGGTGCGCCACCCGAACCGGGACTTCTTCCTTGCTGACCTGTTCGACTACGCCATGAAAGATGATGGCGCGAGCATGGAAGCGCCGATCTTCACCCTCTCGACAAAGCCCGATCTTTCGATCTGGACGTGGACGAGCAAGGACGGAAACAAGTCGATCAAGGTTGCCCCATCGGTTCTAGGCCGTGCCACCCAACACGACAAGGATGTGCTGATCTATGTCGTCAGCCAGCTAACCGAAGCCCTCAATCGTGGCCGAGAAGATGCGAAGCATCGCGTGGTGCGCTTCACGGTCTATGACTTTCTCGTGACGACGAACCGCGGCGTGGGTGGCGACGACTACCAACGGCTGCAAGAGGCTTTCGAGCGCTTGCGCGGGACTTCCATCACGACCGACATTAAGACCGGAGGGCAGCGCGTCAAGGAAGGCTTCGGCATCATCGACCGCTGGAAGATCATCGAAAAAGCACCTGACGATGAGCGCATGATCGCGGTCGAGGTCACGCTGTCCGAATGGCTCTACAACGCTGTGTCAGCGTTCGAGGTGTTGACCATCCACCCGGACTATTTCCGCCTGCGCAAGCCACTTGCACGGCGACTGTACGAGCTGGCCAGAAAGCACTGCGGGCATCAAACATCATGGGTCATCGGGCTTGAGCTGCTGCGCGACAAGTCCGGCAGCAAGTCGAACATCAAGGAGTTCCGACGCATGGTGCGTGCCATCGAGGCCGACGACAGCTTGCCGGAGTACCGCCTAGTGGTTGGGAGCAATGACAAGGTGACGTTCTACGTGCGCGACGGTGCCCGGTTGATCCGAGGCATCACCAAGCGGGTAAGCGGTGCCTGACACGTGGTTTCACACACCACGGCGACTATCGTGGTTTCACACACCGAGGCCCTGCCGATCTGTGGATGGACACGTGGTTTCACACACCTTTTTCTGTGGATAGACACGTGGTTTCACACACCGGGCTATCGTGGTTTCACACACCACCCGATTCTGCAAGTCGTTGTGCCCGTTAGCTTTCCGGCGATTTTCAGACCCCGTAACGCGCGCGCGCGGTTTTTTAACTTTTAAAGTCTTTAACGTCCTGCGGCGACCTCTGCCTGTGGATGAACCACGCAAGACCGCGCCGCCTCTTGGGGGGCAAGCCCCCCGCCGGCTCCTCCGGGCCTTCGGCCCTCCGCCCGCGCTCCGCGCTCCCGCCCGGCATCCCCCAGACCGTGGGAACTCGACCGCCTGAGCAATGAACAGCCAAAGGCATCAATCGAGGCCCCTACGGGGCAGAGCTGATGGAAAGGCGGGCAAGCCCGCCTGACAGCGCCACCGTTAGCTCGCTGAACATCGACGGCTGTTGTTCCACCGCTGAGACTTCGCGGGGGACGTGCCGTCCCCCCCGTCCTCCCTCCGCTTCGCTCCGGTCGCGAAGTCGCCCCCCCTTGTGGGCCTGCGGCCCCCCACGCCCTTCGGGCGCGGCTCCCCCCGCTAGGTCGCCAAGAGGGAGAGGGGGTCTGTGGTTCGCCACCATCTGGGCTTCAAACAACCGCAGGAGGCCCGTCAGAGGGCCTACAGCACGTTTTCTGAGGCTTGGACACCCCGCAGGGTCTGCGCGGCCTTGAAGCGCCTCTACGGGCGTTTCTGAGGCTTAGCGGATTGCCTGCCCGACACGGTGTTTCACACACGCCAAGAAAGGGGTCGATTCAGAAAACGGAATTTAAAGCACGCTAAGGAATGCTCGATCCAGCAACGGCGCGGCTTTGCGTGTGGCGTCTGCCGCTGGAAGCGGCGTTTCGGCTGTTCTCGAAACTCGGCAGTCTCGGCGGCTCGATTCGAGAGCGGTTTTCGAGAACGGGACGGACAAGGCCAGCACTGGCGCGGCCCGCATTCTCACGGTGGCTTCTTGAAAATGATCGTTTGCGAGAGCGGTGGCCATGCCAATGGCTTAACGTACTTTATTTTCCGTTTTCTGAGACGTCCCCATTTTTACCGCTCCATGCCCCGGTCGTTGGCGCTTTAGCCGAACGACAGCCCATGATCGCGGCTGTTCTCCCGCTGCTCGGCCATCAGGCCGCGCACGTGCTCGCGGGTTTTCGGGTTCGCCATCATGTGGTCGAGGACGGCCTGCCGCTGGGCCTTCGGCGTGGCGTTGTAGCCCTCGATCAGCTTCCGCAACGGCTCC
>JAJTBQ010000273.1 GCA_021286835.1 Thiomonas sp. | reverse complement strand
CCCACCAGCGGCCAGCTGCGCTGGATCGCGCCGTAGATCAGCCACAGCGCCACGCCCGCGGTGAACAGCGTGTACATGCCCAGCGAAATGCCCGAGACATTGCGGCTGCGCAGCGTCAGCCAGGCCTGCGGCACGAAGGACACCGTGGTGAGGAACGCCGCGCCGTAGCCGATGAGATCGGTGGGGTGGAAGGCCATGAGAGATCTCGGAAAGAGAAGGGAAGTCGGGAAGCGGGTCTCAAGCCGCCTGCATGAAGCCGTTGACGAAGGCTTCGAGCGCGGGCCAGGCGCCCCCGGCGCGCGGGTCGTTCACCAGCGCGGCGAAGGTATAGCGCCGCCCGGCGCGGGTCTGCGCATAGCCGGCGAGCGACAGCACGCCGTCGAGCGTGCCGGTCTTGGCATGGATGCGCCCTGCCGTGTCGGGGTCGCGGAAGTGGCGGCGCAGCGTGCCGTCTTCGCCGGCCAGCGGCAGCGACGAGACGAACTCGGGCATCACCGGGCTGTCCCATGCCGAGCGCAGCAGCGCGTTGAGATCGTTGGCGGAGATGCGCGCAATGCGCGACAGACCGCAGCCGTTGTCCAGCACCAGACCGGGCATGTCCAGCTCATGCGCAGACAGCCATTGCGCCACGGCCTGCCCTGCGCCGGCCCAGGTCGCGCGCTGCGCGCCCGCCTGCAGCGCCAGCGTCAGGAACACCTGCTGGGCCATGACGTTGTTGCTGTATTTGTTGATGTCGCGCACCAGCACGGCGAGCGCTGGCGAATCCCAGACGGTCAGCTCGGTGGCATCGGCGGGCAAGGGCGCGGTGCGAACCTGCCCCTTCCACTCGATGCCCACCTGGGCGAACAGCGCGCCCAGCAGTCGCTGCACATAGGTGTTGTCGCTCACTTCGGGCGCGATGTTCCAGGTCTGCGGCCCGCAGGCGGCCGCAAAGCCCCCGGCGAAGCGCGGCGCGAACGGCTGCTTCCAGTCGGCACGCAGCTTGTCCTTCCAGTTGCCGCAGGCCGCGGCGGTCAGCCGGGGCGCCTCGCGCAAATCGAAGCCCGCCAGCGGCGGCTCCACCGTGACGCGAACCTGCTGCGCCGCGGCGTCAGGCACGAAGCCCAGGCGCATCACCCCGAAATTCACCAGAAAGGGGTCGGGGCCGACGTTGTACGGCGCGGTGGCGTCGCCGTCGAAAGCGGCCGGATCGTGCGGCGGCAGGTCGAAAGCCTGCCGGTCGATGAGCACGTCGCCCCGAATGCGGCGGATGCCCAGGTCGCGCAGGCGCCCGGCGATGCTCCAGAGGTTGTCGGCCATCAGATGCGGGTCTCCGCTGCCGACGAAGGCCAGATCGCCCTGCAACACACCGGCACGGACCGGCCCCACCGCATACACCGGCGTCTTCCACACATAGGCCGGGCCGAGCATGCGCAGCGCGCAGTAGGTGGTCACCAGCTTGAGCACCGAGGCGGGGTTCATCAGCGCGGCGCCGTTGAACGCGATCTGGGGCGCGGCGCTGTCTTGCGCCTGCAGCACGAAGGCACACGACTGCAACGGGATGCGCGCCGTCTCCAGCGCCTGCACCACACTGGGCGGCAGCGCCGCCGCACCCAGTCCGAGCTGCTGCGCCCTGGCCAGAAGCGGCGTGCCGCTCAGGGCGAAGGTGGAGGCGAGAAAGCGGCGGCGGCTGGGTTGCATGGCAGGGACGGGGACCGATCGAGGCTGAAATGGTAGAGGCTCGGCATCAGAATGGCCTCAATGCCCCTGCCTACAATGCTTTGCATCATGACATCCCGCCCTCCCTTCACCCGCCAGTGGCAAGAGGCCGCCGAACGCAACAATTCGGCGCTTTGCGTGGGTCTCGATCCGGAGCCTTCGCGCTTTCCGGCACCGTGGACCAACGACCCGCTGCGGCTGTTCGACTTCTGCGCCGCCATCGTCGATGCCACGGCCGATCTGGTCTGCGCCTACAAGCCGCAGATCGCCTACTTCGCCGCGCTGGGCGCGGAAAGCCAGCTCGAACAACTCATCGCCCACATCCGCAAGGCTGCGCCGAGCGTGCCCGTCATCCTCGACGCCAAGCGCGGCGACATCGGCGCCACCGCGGAGCAATACGCCCGCGAGGCCTTCGTGCGCTTCAACGCCGACGCCCTGACCCTGTCGCCCTATATGGGCTTCGATTCGGTCGAGCCCTACCTGCGCTACCCCGAGCGCGGGCTGTTCATGCTGTGCCGCACCTCCAACCCCGGCGGCGCCGATCTGCAGACCCTGCCCATCGCCAGCACGACCGCGGGCGCGTCGGCCCACCTCGGCTCTGAGTTGCTGTTCGAACGCGTGGCGCGGCTGGCCACGCTGGACTGGAACCGCCACGGGCAGAACGGCCTGGTGGCCGGCGCCACCAATCCGGCCGACATCGAACGCATCCGCGCCGTCGCGCCCGAGGCGCCGCTGCTCATCCCCGGCATCGGCGCGCAGGGCGGCGACCTCGCAGCGACCGTGCGCGCGGCGCGCGGCCACTTCCTGATCAACGCCTCGCGCAGCGTGCTCTACGCCAGCCATGGCCGCGATTTTGTCGACGCCGCAAGGCGCGAGGCCCGCCGCCTGCGCGACGCCATCAACCAGGAGGCCCACGCGGCCGCCCTCGCGCACCCTGCACCATGAGTTCCTCCACCCCCGCAGCAAACCTCACCCATTTCGACGCCGCCGGTCAGGCCCACATGGTCGATGTCGGCGCGAAAGACGAAACCCATCGCGTGGCCGTGGCCACGGGCTGCATCCGCATGCAGCCCGCCACTTTCGCCCTGGTGCAGAGCGGCAGCGCCAGGAAGGGCGACGTCATCGGCATCGCCCGCACCGCCGCCATCATGGCGAGCAAGCGCACCGCCGACCTCATTCCCCTGTGCCACCCCATCGCCCTCAACCGCGTGGCCGTGGACTTCAAGCTCCAGCCCGAGGACAACAGCATCCACTGCACCGTCACCGCCGAAACCCGCGGCCGCACCGGCGTCGAAATGGAAGCCCTCACCGCCGTGCAGATCGGCCTGCTCACCATCTACGACATGTGCAAGGCGGT
>JAJTBQ010000010.1 GCA_021286835.1 Thiomonas sp. | reverse complement strand
TGCGGCCTTCTTCGCCGGAGCTGCTTTCTTCGCAGGAGCTGCGGCCTTCTTCGCCGGTGCAGCTTTTTTCGCAGTTGCCATGGTGATTCTCCTTGATCAAGTCTTTTGAAGTTGAGCCGGTCGCCAAATCGCGTCCGAGCGCCTCACGGCCCCGCCTCCCGGCGGTCTCCTGTACGGGACATCGGCACGGCGTTCAGCCGGCACCACCTGCGATCGGCTCAGCGCTGATCCGTGCAGGGGATTCACCTCCCTCGGCATCAAGGCCGATACGGGAAGGAATGCGGAATGACGCACCCTGCTCTCGTCTCGGGACATCCCGAGTTCGAGACGCGCGAAGGTGCGTCGGAATGGTTCGAAGAACAGGGAGCCAGGCATCACCCGCGATGCCTCATGCCATGCGCCTCTGAAAAACAGAGGAGGAGCCGCCACCCTCCGGCTCTGCGCGGCCGGGCGTTTCTGGGGAGTACGGACTCGGTCAACAATCACGCTTGGGATGCGACTGGTGGATAGAGACAAGCAAGGGTGTCGGACATCATTCCCAGGACAGCGCTCCGCCGGATTGATACTCGATCACACGGGTCTCGAAGAAGTTGCGCTCTTTCTTCAAGTCGATCATTTCGCTCATCCAGGGGAAGGGATTCTCTTCGTTGGGGAAGATGGCATCGAGACCGATCTGTACGGCACGACGATTGGCGATGAACCGCAGGTAGCCCTTGAACATCGATGCGTTCAGACCCAATACGCCACGCGGCATGGTGTCTTCGGCATAGCGATACTCAAGCTCGACGGCCTGATGGAACAGGCCGGTGAGCTCGCGCTTGAACTCGGGCGTCCAGAGGTGCGGATTCTCCAGCTTGATCTGGTTGACCAGATCGATGCCGAAGTTGGTGTGCATGGACTCGTCGCGCAGGATGTACTGGTACTGCTCGGCCGCGCCGGTCATTTTGTTCTGCCGCCCCATCGACAGGATCTGGGTGAAGCCAACATAGAAGAACAGCCCTTCCATGAGGCAGGCGAACACGATGATGGAGCGCAGCAATTCCTGATCGTTGCGCTCCGATCCACCGAAGGCCGAGGTGCGGAATTCGGGGTTGGTCAACGTGTCGATGAAGGGAATGAGGAACTCGTCCTTGTCGCGGATGGAGCCGATCTCGTGATACGAGTTGAAGATCTCGCTTTCATCGAGGCCGATGCTTTCCACGATGTACTGATAGGCGTGAGTATGAATGGCCTCTTCGAAGGCCTGGCGCAGCAGGTACTGGCGGCACTCGGGGTTGGTGATGTGGCGATAGGTGCCCAGCACGATGTTGTTGGCGGCCAGCGAATCGGCCGTGGTGAAGAAGCCGAGATTGCGCTTGATGATGAGACGCTCGTCATCGGTCAGGCCGTTGGGATCCTTCCACATCGCGATGTCGCGCGACATGTTCACTTCCTGCGGCATCCAGTGATTGGCGCAGGAGGCCAGGTATTTGTCCCAGGCCCACTTGTACTTGAACGGCACGAGCTGGTTGACGTCGGCTCGGCAATTGATGATGCGCTTGTCTTCGGCACGCACGCGCTCGTTGGAGGCGGCACGCTGGCTGTAGACCTCTGCCGCAAGCCCCAACGCCGAAGCGGAAGACGGAGCAGGAGAGACAGACGCCTGATGCGCCCCTGCCCCGGTTTCCATCGATGGGCGGGTCGAGGGAAATGAGGTTGGGAGTGAGCGCTCCGCCAGCGCAGCTTGCGCGGGGTTTGCAGAGGTCGGTTGTGGATCGTCCCAGGTCAGCATATGGTCGTTACCTTCCGTGAATTATCAAGTGTTCAGCACAAACGCTCAACACAGATGAAGTAGTGATGCAGGGTTTGCCGTGCGCGTGTTGTGCAGGCGCATCGTTGGATGCCTTTGAAGACGTCCAACGATCGCACTGCGATGGCATGCATGACGGCCCGGCCTTACTGGCAAGCTTCGCATTCAGGGTTGTCGATGGCACAGAAGCGGATGTCGCCGGACTGCACCACGGCCTGCGCCGAGGCTGTTGCCACCTCGCTTGGCGCCTGCGGCACCGCATTGAGCTGGCCGGCCTTGACCGTCGATTTCTCGGCATGCGTGGCGCCGATGGTGCGCAGGTAGTACGTGGTCTTGAGGCCGCGCAGCCAGGCCAGCTTGTACGTTTCGTCGAGCAACTTGCCCGAGGCATTGGCCATGTAGATGTTGAGCGACTGCGCCTGGTCGATCCACTTCTGACGGCGCGCTGCGGCTTCTATGAGCCACTTGGTATCGGTCTCGAAGGCGGTGGCATACAGCGCCTTGAGGTCGGCGGGAATGCGATCGATGCGCTGCGTGCTGCCGTCGAAATATTTGAGATCGGCCACCATCACCGCATCCCACAAGCCGCGCGCCTTGAGGTCGCGCACCAGATACTGGTTGATGACGGTGAACTCGCCCGACAGATTCGACTTGACGTACAGGTTCTGGAAGGTCGGCTCAATGCAGGCGTCCACGCCGACGATGTTGGAGATGGTTGCCGTCGGCGCAATGGCCACGCAGTTGGAATTGCGCATGCCGTGCTGTGCGATCTGGGCGCGCAAGGCGTTCCAGTCGAGGGTGCTGGAGGTGTCGGCTTCGACATAGCCTCCACGCTGCTCGGCCAGCAGCTTCAGGCTGTCCATGGGCAGAATGCCCTGGTCCCACAGCGAGCCGCCATAGCTGCTGTAGCGGCCACGCTCGCGCGCCAGTTCGCTCGACGCCCAGTAGGCCTCGTAGCAAACGGCCTCCATGGAGCGGTCGGCGAAGGCCACCGCCTCTTGCGACCCATAGGGAATGCGCAGCTGATACAGACAGTCCTGAAAGCCCATGATGCCCAGACCCACCGGCCGATGCTTCATGTTGGCGTTGCGCGCCTTGGCCACGGCGTAATAGTTGATATCGATGACGTTGTCGAGCATGCGCATCGCGATCTGCACGGTGCGCTTGAGCTTGGCCTGGTCGATGACCTTGGTGCCGTCTTCCCCATCCTTGAGATGCGCGACCAGGTTGACCGAGCCGAGGTTGCACACCGCGATCTCGTTCTCGTTGGTATTGAGCGTGATCTCGGTGCAGAGGTTGCTCGAATGCACCACGCCCACATGCTGCTGCGGGCTACGTACATTGCACGCATCCTTGAAGGTGATCCAGGGATGGCCGGTTTCGAACAGCATCGACAACATCTTGCGCCACAGTTGCACCGCGGGCACGGTCTTGAACAGCTTGAGCTCGCCCAGCGCGGCCTTCTGTTCGTAACGGGTGTAGGCCTGTTCGAAATCCTGGCCGAACTTGTCATGCAGATCCGGCACGTCGGAAGGGCTGAACAGCGTCCAGTCTCCGCCTTCCATCACCCGCTTCATGAACAGATCGGGCACCCAGTTCGCGGTATTCATGTCGTGCGTGCGGCGGCGATCGTCGCCGGTGTTCTTGCGCAGCTCCAGGAATTCCTCGATGTCCAGATGCCAGGTCTCCAGATAGGCGCAGACCGCGCCCTTGCGCTTGCCGCCCTGGTTCACCGCCACCGCGGTGTCGTTGACCACCTTGAGGAAGGGCACGACGCCCTGGCTCTTGCCGTTGGTGCCCTTGATGTGGCTGCCCAGGGCGCGCACGCGCGTCCAGTCGTTGCCCAGACCGCCGGCGAACTTGGACAACAGCGCGTTCTCCTTGATGGCCTCGTAGATGCCGTCCAGATCGTCGGCCACAGTGGTGAGGTAGCAGCTCGACAGTTGCGAGCGACGCGTGCCCGCGTTGAACAGCGTGGGCGTGCTCGACATGAAGTCGAAGCTCGACAGCAACTCGTAGAACTCGATGGCGCGCGCCTCGCGGTCGATCTCGTTAAGCGACAAGCCCATCGCCACGCGCATGAAAAAGGCCTGCGGCAGCTCGATGCGACGACCATCCTTGTTGACCCGGGTGTCGGCACGATTGGCAAGGAAGTAGCGGTCGTACAGGGTTTGCAGGCCGAGGTAATCGAACTGCAGATCGCGCTCGGCCTTGATCGCGGCACCGAGGCGCACGAGATCGAACTGCCCGAGCCGCTCGTCGAGCAGTTCGAGTTCGACGCCCTCCTTGATGCACAGCGGAAAGTAGTCGGCATAGCGCTGCGCCATCTGCGAAGGCGCGACATCCTCCTTCAGCGTTTCGCGGCGCATGGTGTGCAACAGCAAACGCGCCGTGACCTTGGAGTAATCGGGGTCGCGCTCGATCAACGTGCGCGAGGCCAGGATGGAGGCCTTGTAGACCTCGAGCATCGGCACGCCGTCGTACAGATTGCGCAGGGTTTCCGCCACGATGGGCGCCGCCTTCACATCCGCACTCAGGTTGGCGCAGGCCGACTCGATCAGGCCGACCAGCGCGGCTTGATCGAGGGGTTTGCGCACGCCGTCGTCGACCACGTGCAGTACGGGCGCCGCGGCCTGCTCGACTGCCGTCGCCTTCTGCTTGGCGCGCTCCTGGGCGCGGCGCTCGCGATACAGCACATAGGCTCGCGCCACCTCATGCTGGCCGGTGCGCATCAGCGACAACTCGACCTGATCCTGAATGTCCTCGATATGAAAGGTGCCGCCGCTGGGCCGACTGCGGAGCAGCGCGCGCACGACGTTTTCGGTTAGCGCATTCACGGTCTCGCGCATGCTCGCCGAGGCTGCGCCCTGACCGCCCTGCACGGCGAGAAAGGCCTTGGTCATCGCCACGGCAATCTTGCCAGGCTCGAACCCCACGACCGCGCCATTGCGGCGAATGATCTTGTAGTCCGAAAAATCACCCGATGCGGCCTGCTTCTGCGTGTCCACGTCGAGGTGGGAGAGGTGTTGCGCGGCAGGGATCGGTTCGGTCGTGGTGGCTGTCTGGGACATCAGGTACTCCTCGGGGCAGATGGTCCCGCGCTACGAATCCGGCGACGCATGAAGGCGCACGGACCCGGCACGGATGATCGATAGGGCAGAGTCGGAAATCAGCTCGCTGCAAGGCCAGGCTCAGGCACTGACCGGCTGCGCACTTCCGAGCCTCAAGACACTATATCTAGCGTCCGATTGAAATTCAACCACTATTTATAGCGTCGAGGAAATCGACAGCCCGCCCACAGCTTATGCACAGGTTCATGCACAAAAACGTCTCCGGGAAGACCCGGAGCGCGCTCAAAATGCCTGGAAGGGAAAGGCCCGTGCGGGCAGGGCCAGGCCGTCTTTCAAGCGCCGCCAGTCGAAGCCCGAGCCGGGGTCGGTCTTGCGTCCGGGCGCGATGTCGCTGTGGCCCGCAACAGCGCGCAGGGGATAGCGTGCGAACAGTTCGGAGCCCAGGGCGATCAGGGTCTCGTACTGCTCGGCCTCGAAGGGCTCGTCATCGCTGCCTTCGAGTTCGATGCCAATGCTGAAATCGTTGCAGCGCTCGCGTCCGGCAAAGGACGACACACCGGCATGCCAGGCGCGCTGGGCGCAAGACACGTACTGCGTGAGCACCCCATCGCGTTGGACCACGAAATGCGCCGAGACCTTGAGACCTTCGAGTGCCGCAAAGGACGGGTGCGCGCCGGGATCGAGACGATTGCAGAACAGGCTCTCGATCGCATCGCCGCCATACTGGCGCGGTGGGAGCGCAATGCAATGGATCACCAGCAGATCGATCGGCATGCCATCGGGTCGGTCATCCCGGTTGGGTGACGGCACGTGGCGGGCATGGCGCATCCAGCCTTGCCTCACCGCGTCGGCATCAGGGACCACCGACATGATCAGACAAGACCATCCGCCGCATCCGCCGGATCGCGGATGTCCAGTCGCTCCATGCGGTAGCGGATCTGGCGAAGATTCAGGCCCAGCAACTGCGCGGCCGCGGTGCGATTGAAGCGCGTGCGCCGCAGTGCCTCGCAGAGAATGCTGCGCTCGACCTGATCGAGGTAGGTGCCAAGATCGGGCGGCAAGGGCGTTTGGGCGACGAACTGCGCCATCGGAATCTGCGCTGCCTGCGGGTTGTGGTGGCCTGCCGCATCGGGCTTCGGGGCGGAAGGCATCGAAGCGATCGGCAAGACCGCTTCGATGTTCGCCGTAGCCTGAGGCTCTCTGCCGATGGCGCCGCCGCCGTTCTGCAATTCGAGGTCGTCCGGACCCAGCAGATCCTGCGCCGCCAGAGCCGCGGCGCGGTGCAGCAGATTCTCAAGTTCACGGACATTGCCCGAGAAGCGATGCTGACGCAGATGCTGCAGCGCCGCGGGACTCAACCGCAGCCCAGGCCGGGCGTTGTCGCGGCGGATGTCGGCCAGCAAGGCCTCGACCAGGACCGGAAGATCGTCCAGACGATCCCGCAACGGGGGCAACGCCACGGCAATGACATTGAGGCGATAAAACAAATCCTGTCTGAACTGGCCCTGCTCGACCATCCGTTCGAGATGACGATGGGTGGCGCTGACCAGCCGCACATCCACCGCCACTTCGGCGGTCTCGCCCACTGGGCGCACGCGCCGCTCCTGCACCGCACGCAGCAGCTTGGCCTGCATGGCCAAGGGCAGCTCGCCGATCTCGTCGAGAAACAGCGTGCCGCCCTGCGCCGCGGCGAAAAAACCGGCATGGTCGGCCATCGCCCCGGTGAAGGCCCCTTTGCGATAGCCGAAAAACTCAGCCTCCAGCAGCTGCTCGGGAATGGCGCTGCAGTTCACCGGAACGAAGGGTCCGCCAGCGCGGGCGCTGCACTCGTGCACGGCCCGCGCGGCCAGCTCCTTGCCCGTGCCCGACTCGCCGTGAATCAACACCGGCGCCATGCTGCGCGCCACGCGCTGCAGCGTCTGTTTGAGCGCTCGCATCACGCCCGAGTCGCCCACCATGCGTTGCAGCGCGCTGCTGGCCGGCGCCTGGACTTCCGCGTCAGCCGTGGCGATGGCCGCATGCACGGTGCGGCGCAGCGCAGCCAGGTCGACCGGCTTGCTCAGGTAGTCGAACGCACCCGCTTTGAGCGCGGCCACGGCGTTTCCGGCGCTGCCGTAGGCGGTGATGACGATGGACTTCTCATGCCGATCGGGCTGGGCCTCCAGCCAGCGCAGCAGCTCAAGACCCTCGCCATCGGGAAGGCGCATATCGGTGAGCATGAGCGCGTACTGCCGCCTGGACAGATGATCGCGCGCCTGGGCAATGCTCGCCGCAACATCGATCTGCCAGCCTTCGTGCACCAGGCTCAAGGTGTAGAGCTCGCGCAAGTCGGGTTCATCGTCGACGATGAGAATGCGCACATCCGCTGAATTCATGCTTCGGGGCCCGGTGCGATCTGAATGACAAAGGCGCCGCGCGCCTGGGGCGTGCCTTCGCGCTCGATGCGATAGACCAGGCGCGCGCCATTGCGCAGACACAGTTCGTGGGAAATATACAAGCCCAGCCCCACGCCCCGGCTGCTGGTGGTGCGAAACGGCTCGAACAACTGCGCGCGCAGTTCCGCGTCGATCAACGGGCCATCATTGGAAACCTGGATTTCACGCACCCGCTCGGCGCCCAGCTGCCGGATCTCGATGGACCGCGGCTGGTTGCTGGCATAGCGCCGCGCATTGCTCAGCAGATTGACCAGAACCCGGCGCAGATGCAGCGCGTCGAAGCGGATCTGCGCCGCATCATCCTGAATGAACAGGGCGACCCGTCCCTGGTCCGGCCTGTCGAATTCGGCATGAAGCTCTCGCATCAACGGGGCGCAGTGCATCAGGCCGATGTCGCGCGGAGCGGTGCGTCCGAGCTCCAGCACATCTTCCACGGTCCGGTTGATGCGCTCCACGTTCTGACCGATGAGATGATGCAGCCGCTCGAACTGCACCGGGTCGGCCGCATACTCGCGGGCCAGCTGGTTGGCCTGACCGATCGCACCCAAGGGATTGCGGATCTCATGCGCCACGCTGGCCACCAGCCGGCCCATGGCCGCCAGCTTCTCCTGCTGAATGCGTGCATCGATCTCGCGCAGGTCCTGCAGCACGATGAGGTAGCCCGCCCCGCCCGGCAAATCTTCCAGCCGCGACAGACGAAGCAGCAGCTTGCGCCCCGACGGCGTGCGCACCTGAACCTCCAGTTCATCCTCGCCGTCGATGGCCATGCGCTCCACCTCCTTGCGCACGATCTCGGCGGCCGGCAGATCGCGCAGCGCCTTGCGCCCCCCCAGCCAGCGCGCGGTGACCGCGTCGCTCCACGGCAGATCGAGCAGATGCTGCGCCGCCGGATTGAGCGCCTCCAGCACCATGTTCTGATCGACGACCATGACCCCGTCGCGCTGCGCCTCGATCACCCGCTGGTTCAGCGCCATCTGGCGCCGTGCGATGGATTCGCTGGCCGTCGCCCTCGCCTCCTGGCGTGCGAGACGTTGCGACAACTGCCAGGTCAACACCGCCACGGCGAAGTAGGCGATACCGACAAAAGCGGCATTGAGCATGCGCTGTTCGGCCTCCGCCACCCCGCCCATCATGGCCCATGCGGCACTGCCCAGCAGGATCAGCGTGACCAGGGCCGCGACGAACAAGGTGAGCGACAAGGTGCCGTAAATGCCCGCGGCCAGAACCGGCAAGGCATAGATCAGCGCGAATTCGCGCGCCGGGTAGCCCGCGGTGAACTGCAGGGCGGTGAACGCCAGCAGATCGACGGCAATCGCGATCAACACCTGCCAGGCCAGGCCGTCGGCACGAAAAAAACTCCACCAAAGACTCACGGAGGTCAGCACCAGGTAGAGCAGCGCGACCCAGTAGCCTAGGTTGTTCGTGGGCACGTTCTCGCCATGCGGACTGGCCTGCAGCATGGGCAGCAGCACCAGCCAGCCCAGCAGCATCAGCGCCATGAGCACTCTTGCGGCGGCCAATACGCGGTAGGTCCGCAGACGTTCCCGACCGAGGCGGGACGAAGGCACGAAAGCCGTGCCGGTCGACGCGGCAGTCGGCGCGAACATGGACCGCGCGAAAGCGCTTTCAGCGGCGACCGCCGCCTGCGATTTACGACCCCAGACGGGCATGCTCGTCGCTGCAGAACGGCTTGCCATCGCGCCAGACACAGCGGCTGGCGGGAGAGTGCACCCCACAGTGCGCGCAGGGCAGCATCGCTTCCGGAATCTGCGGCTTGGGGGTCGGTTGTGGGGGGCGGACGGTACGGGGTTGCTGCGCCCGCTTGATGAGCATCAGCCCGACGATCACCACCACGAACAGAACGAGGTACTTCATCGCTGCAAAATCACCTGCAGCACGAAGCGCGAGCCGACATAGGTGAGCAACAGCAGCACGGTACCGCCGAACAGCCAGCCCAGGGCGCGCGTCCCACGCCAACCCAGAAACACCCGGCCGATCATCAGCACGGCGAAAATGAGCCAGGCGGCGATGCCGAACACCGCCTGATGATTGAACTCAAAGGGCTTGCCGAACAACTTTTCGCTGAATGTGGCGGCAAACACGAGCGACGCCGTCAACAGCGCGAAGCCCACGCCCGCCAGCCGGTAGGTCAGCTTTTCCAGAGTGAGCAAAGGCAGGCTGCGCGACACCCCCGACACCGCGCCCTTGCGCCGGTGCAGCGAGCGCTCGGCAGTCCACAGCAAGATGCCATGCAGCACCGCGGCGCCGAACAGTCCGTAGGCCGCGATGCCCATCGCCCAGTGCAAGGCGAAGGTGGGGCCGGCGCCGTAAGGCGGCGTAAAAGTGCCCGGAAACACCCAGCTCAACAAGATGGACATGGCCGCCAGCAGGCAGATCCAGCTTCTGAGCATCTGCAAGGGGTAATAGAGGCTTTCCACCCAATAGACCGCCGCGACCAGCCAGAAGGTGACCGAGAGCGCCTGTGCGAAGCCGAAATGCGGCTGCAGCTCGCCGTGCAGCACCATGGCGAACGTGATGGTCTGGGCGATCCAGGCCAGCGCCATCACCCAGGTCGACCAGCGCTCTGAGCGTTGCATCGTCCCTTGGTTGCCGCCTTCGGCATGACCCAGCGCCAACGCCGGCGTCGGGCGCGACAACACCGCAGCCAGCATATAGAAGGCAAAGGCGAGGCTATTCACTAAAATCGACATGTTTCAAGTTTAACCGACCCCCCTGCGGCAGCCTCATGCCGCGCGCGGCAAAAACCAGACTGGGAGCAGGCCCTGCGCCCGCCAGTTCGCCCAACGCCCGAATCCTCCACGCCTCATGCTCAACAACCTCACCCAACGTCTGTCCCGCGTGGTCAAGACCCTCAAGGGCGAAGCACGCATCACCGAGTCCAATATCCAGGACATGCTGCGCGAAGTGCGGCTCGCGCTTCTCGAAGCCGATGTGGCGCTTCCGGTCGTGAGGGAGTTCACCGCCCGCGTCAAGGAAAAGGCCCTGGGCCAGGAAGTCGTCGGTTCGCTCTCCCCGGGCCAGGCGCTGGTGGGTGTGGTGCAGCGCGAACTCGCCGATCTCATGGGCGGCGATGCCGTACCGCTCAACCTCGCCACCCAGCCGCCCGCCATCGTGCTCATGGCCGGTCTGCAGGGCGCGGGCAAGACCACGACCACGGCCAAGCTCGCCCGGCTGCTGACCGAACGGCAGAAGAAGAAGGTGCTTACCGTCTCGTGCGACGTCTACCGGCCAGCGGCCATCGCCCAGTTGCAGACCGTGACGGCCCAGGCGGGTGCGGAATTCTTCCCATCCGAACCCACCGACAAGCCGCTGGACATCGCTCGCCGCGCCTTGGACTACGCGCGTAGCCACCACTTCGACGTGCTGCTGGTGGACACAGCGGGTCGTCTCGCGGTGGATGAGGCCATGATGCGCGAGATCCGGGAGCTGCACGGCGCGCTCAAGCCCATCGAAACCCTGTTCGTGGTCGATGCCATGCAGGGCCAGGATGCGGTGAACACCGCGCGCGCCTTCCACGACACCCTGCCGCTGACCGGCATCGTGCTCACCAAGCTCGATGGCGATGCCCGCGGGGGTGCGGCGCTGTCGGTGCGGCAGGTCACGGGCGCGCCGATCAAGTTCGCCGGGGTGTCGGAGAAGATCGACGGTCTGGAGCCCTTCGATCCGCGCCGCATGGCCGACCGCATTCTGGGCATGGGCGACATCCTCGCGCTGGTGGAGCAGGCGCAGCGCCAGGTCGACATCGACGCCGCCCAGCAGCTCGCCGCCAAGGTGAAATCGGGCGCCCAGTTCGACCTCAACGACTTTCTCATGCAACTGCAGCAGATGAACAAGATGGGCGGCCTCCAAGGCATGCTCGACAAGCTGCCGGCCGAGATGCAGGCCAAGGCCGGGCAGGCCGACATGAACCGCGCCGAGCGCGACATGCGCCGCATGCAGGGCATCATCCACAGCATGACGCCGCAGGAACGCCACAAGCCCGATGTCATCAAGGCCACGCGCAAGCGCCGCATCGCCCAAGGCGCGGGCGTTCAGGTGCAGGAGGTCAACCGGCTGCTCAAGCAGTACGAGCAGATGCGCGACATGATGAAAAAAATGAAGGGCGGCAAAATGTTCAAGATGATGCAGCGCATGGGCGGCATGATGCCGCGCTGAACCTTCAGCCCGAACCGCCCGCGACCAGCCAGCTCTGGCGGGCGGCGAGCACCGCATCCGGGTAAGCCGCCCGCCCGCGCGAGCCGTTGTAGCGGCCCAGGGCGTAGAACAGCTTGCCGTTTTCGAGGTTCAGATAGTGACGCAGGATCACGCAGCCGTAGCGCAGATTGACCTGCATGTGCAGCAGGCTGGCCACTTCGCCATTGCCGATCTGCCGCGTCCAGAACGGCATGACCTGCATATAGCCCATCGCACCGGCCGATGAGATGGCGTATTTCTTGAAGCCGCTTTCCACCTGGATCAGCCCCAGCACCAGCGCGGGCTCCAGTCCGGCGCGGTGCGATTCGTACCAGACGGTCTGCAGAAAATCGCGGCGCACGGAAAACCCATGAATACGGTTCTGAAGTCGCGCCGATTCGGTCGCCAGCCACACCCAATACTGGGCGAAGTGATTGGCATCGCGAAAATGCGGCTGCGGCGGGGGTGCCTCGGCGATCTGCGCCGCCAGCGCAGTGCGCACCGCGTCGCTGAGCTGCTCTTCCTTCTGCGCCCCCGCCCAGGCGGTGGCCGCGGGCAGGCTCCAGCCCGCGCCGATGGCGGCGCCGAGCCCGGCCATCCGCACCAGGCAATGGCGGCGCGATAGACGCCTCATACGCTCGCGGGCCGTGTCGAAAACAGGCTCAGTGCTTGAG
Organism: Thiomonas sp.; assembly: GCA_021286835.1. Taxonomy (GTDB): domain Bacteria; phylum Pseudomonadota; class Gammaproteobacteria; order Burkholderiales; family Burkholderiaceae_C; genus Thiomonas. The sequence goes on along the minus strand of JAJTBQ010000010.1, from coordinate 7,335 downwards.
GCGGGACTGCAGTTGCGCAGACGCCTCGGCCAGTGGCAGCACGGTAGGCGCGGCATCGCGGCGATGCTGGTATTCCACCGTGCCCGCGGCGATGCCGCGATCGGAAACCACCAGTCGATGCGGCACGCCGATCAGTTCCCAATCGCCGAGCATCACGCCCGGGCGCTCGCCGCGATCATCCAGCGCCACATCCACGCCGGCTGCCATAAACTCGGCGTAGAGTGCGTCCGCCGCCTGGCGAACGGCCTCGCTGCGGTCATAGCCGATGGGACAGATCACGGCGGTGAACGGTGCGATCGCATCCGGCCAGATCATGCCCTTGGCGTCATGGTTCTGCTCGATGCAGGCCCCGAGAATGCGGGTGATGCCGATGCCGTAGCACCCCATTTCCAGCGTTTGCGATTTGCCCTTGTCGTCCAGGAAAGTCGCGCCCATCGCGGCCGAATACTTGGTACCCAGATAGAACACATGGCCCACTTCGATGCCACGGCAGATCGAGAGCTTGCCCTGGCCATCCGGACTGGGGTCGCCCGCCAGCACGTTGCGGATGTCCGCCACCTCGGGTTCGGGAAGATCGCGCCCCCAATTGACGCCGGTGTAGTGGAAGTCCTCGGCATTCGCGCCCACGACGAAGTCGTGCATCTGGGCCACGGTGCGGTCGGCAATCACGCGAACGGGAAGGCGGGTGCCCAGCGGTCCCAGGTAGCCCGGCGGCGTGCCGAAAGCGGCCACGATCTCGGCTTCGGTCGCCATGCGGGTGTTGGCCAGGCCGGCAAGCTTGCCCACCTTGACCTCGTTCACCGCATGATCGCCACGCACCAGCAGCAGCACCAATGAGGCCGGCTGTCCGGCCTTCTCGGCGTCGACCGCAAGCACGACCGATTTGATCGTCTGCTGCAGTGCGATGCCCAACAGGGCCGCCACGTCCTCGCATTTCGCCGCGCCCGGCGTGGGCGTCTTCTGCAGGGCCTGTGAGGGCTCTGCGCGCGTGGCGATCAGGGAAAGCGCTTCGGCCTTCTCGATGTTGGCGGCGAAGTCGGAACCTTCGCAGTAGGCGATGGCGTCTTCTCCGGTGTCGGCAATGACATGGAACTCATGGCTTAGCGAACCGCCGATGGCGCCGGAATCCGCCGCAACGGCACGGAACTCGAAGCCAAAGCGCTGGAAGATCCGCACATAGGCATCGAACATGTTTCGATAGCTGGCTTGCGCCGACTCGAAATCGCGATCGAAGGAATAGGCATCCTTCATGGTGAACTCACGCGCCCGCATCACGCCGAACCTGGGCCGTCGTTCGTCGCGGAACTTGGTCTGGATGTGATAGAAGTTGAGCGGCAGCTGACGCCAGCTCCGCACCTCGCTGCGCACCAGGTCGGTCACGACCTCCTCTGAGGTCGGCTGGATCACGAAGTCGCGATCGTGGCGGTCTTTGATGCGCAGCAGCTCGGGCCCGAACTGATCCAGGCGGCCCGTCTCCTGCCAGAGCTCGGCGGGCTGCACCACGGGCATGAGCAACTCGATGGCGCCCGCGCGATTCATTTCCTCGCGCACGATGGCCTCGACCTTGCGGATGCTGCGCAGGCCCAGCGGCAGATAGCTGTAGAGCCCGGCGGCGTGTTTCTTGATCATGCCCGCGCGCAGCATCAGCGCCTGGCTGCGGACATCGGCGTCGGCCGGATCGTCTTTCTGGGTGGAGATGAAAAAAAGGGAAATTTTCATGCGTAGCGGCGCTGGGCCGACATTGAGGAAGAATCGGTGAGAAGGACAGCGGGATCGGCCGCGTCAGCCGCCAAGGGTCTTCGACAGGCCCCATCGCCCTGTGGAAATACCCCCTGCAACGACGGCGTCGCTGCCTATAATCAAACGGAGAATTCTAAAAGATCGAGGATCAGGCGATGTTGGATCGCGAAGGCTACCGTCCCAACGTGGGCATCATCCTGCTCAACGCCAGAAACCAGGTGTTCTGGGGCAAGCGCGTACGAGCGCATTCCTGGCAGTTTCCCCAGGGCGGCATCAACCCGGGCGAAACGCCCGAACAGGCGATGTACCGTGAGCTGCACGAAGAAGTTGGCCTCAACCCTTGCCACGTTCGCATCATCGCCCGCACCCGGCACTGGCTGCGCTACGACGTACCCAGTCACTTCGTTCGCCGCGACAGCCGCGGCATCTACAAAGGCCAGAAGCAGATCTGGTATCTGCTGCGCCTGACCGGGCGTGATTGCGATGTCTGCCTGCGCGCCACCGAGCATCCCGAATTCGACGCCTGGCGCTGGAACGAATACTGGATCCCGCTCGACAGCGTGATCGAGTTCAAGCGCGAGGTCTATCAGATGGCGCTTACCGAGCTGGCGCACTTCCTGCCCAAAGCCGAGCCTCGTACACGCTTCCTGCGCGCCAATCTGCGCCATCGCCACGAAGGGTCGGGGACCCTTGCCGAGCCTGGCGCCGCGCCCTCCCATCTCACCACACCGGATCCCGCATGATGTTGCTCCGATCGGCGCCTGTGCGCGCCGCCCTGCTGGCCTGTCTGGGGTCCGCGCTCACCGTGGCGCCATGCGCTCATGCGCAGTCCACCAGCGACGAAGGCTGGCTCGGCGCCAAAACGACCACGGCCGAAGCCCCCGTGACCTATCCTGGCGCGCCCAAAGACCTCGTACACGTGCATATCACCGCAAGTGGCTCGCTGCAGTTCTATGTCGACCGGGCTTCGGTCTCGGTGGAACCCGGGCAGACCGTGCGCTACGCCCTGGTCGGAAAAACGCCCGACGGGCCGAGCAACATTACCTACGAGGGCATCAACTGCGCCAAGCGGCAGTGGAAACTCTATGCCCTCTGGAACGACGCCAGCAAGCAGTGGGTGCCTGCCGCCGGAAGCGACTGGCAGCGCATTCCCGAAAACGGCGCCGCTCGTGTGCACTCCACGCTGTTCCGCGATGATTTCTGCCGCAACCAGTCGGTCCGAGGCCCTGCGGCCGACCTGGTGCGCCGCATCGAACTGGGGCTGCACGCCCCTTCGGATTGAAAGCTGCGGGATCCCGCCCTACGGAAACACCATATTGTCGCGGTGGATCAGCTCGGGTTCCTCGCTGAACCCAAGAATGGCCTCGATGTCCGAAGACGGACGGCGCATGATGCGCCGGGCCTGCGAAGCCGCGTAATTGCTCAATCCGCGAGCGATTTCCGCACCACTGGCGTCACGCACTGCAATGACGTCGCCGCGCTCGAAGTCCCCATGCACCTCGATCACGCCGACGGGCAGCAGACTCGCGCCCTGCGCGCGCAGACGGCGGGCCGCACCGTCATCCACGGTCACCCAACCCCGCAGTTGCAGGTGATCGGCCATCCACTGTTTGCGCGCGGCCAGTTTCGCGTGTCCGGCCAGGAGCTGGGTGCCGACGATTTCGCCCCGCGCGAGCCGCACCAGGACCTCGGGCTCGCGGCCGCTCGCAATCACGGTATGCGCGCCACTGCGCGCCGCGCGCCTTGCGGCCGTGACCTTGGTGGCCATCCCGCCGGTGCCGATTCCCGTGCCAGCGCCGCCGGCCATCGCCTGCAGCGAGGCATCTTCGGCGTCAGCCTGCGCGATCAGCGTGGCGTCGGCATGCTTGCGTGGATCGGCGCTGTACAGGCCGGACTGGTCGGTGAGGATGATGAGCACATCGCCTTCCACCAGATTGGTGACCAGGGCGCCCAGGGTGTCATTGTCACCAAACTTGATCTCGTCGGTGACCACGGTATCGTTCTCGTTGATGACCGGCACGACACCCTGCTCCAGCAGAGTCAGCAAGGTCGTGCGGGCATTGAGGTAGCGTTGGCGATCGGCCAGATCGGCGTGGGTCAACAAGACCTGCGCAGCAACCATGCCTCGCTCCCGAAACGCCGTTTCGTAGGCCTGCGCCAGCCCCATCTGGCCCACGGCCGCCGCGGCCTGCAATTGATGCATCTCACGCGGACGCTGCGACCAGCCCAGGCGGCGCATGCCCTCGGCAATGGCCCCGCTTGAGACCAGAATCACGTCCTTGCCCGCCGAGCGCAGCCCCGCAATCTGCCCGGCCCAGCGTGACACGGCATCGAGATCGACGCCGCGTCCTTCATTGGTCACCAGACTGGAGCCGGCCTTGATGATGATGCGCCGCGCGGACTGCACGACGGAACAGGACAGCTGCATATCAGGGGCGGGCATCGTCAAGGGAATCGTCACGGAAGCGGGGATCGGGTTCGACGGTTTCGACCGGCTTGCTTTGACCGATATGTTCCGCAATCGCGTGCAGCAAAGGGTCAAGGCCCTCGCGCGCCAGAGCCGAAATCGGGAATACCGGACCTTTGTAACGCAGGCGCCGCAGCAGATTCTTGACCGCCGCCTCGCGCTCGCCCTCGGGCAGAAGATCGAGCTTGTTGAGCACCAGCCAACGAGGCTTGGCGGCCAGGTCCGCGTCGTATTTCTTCAGTTCGGCCACGATGGCGCGAACATCCTTGACGGGGTCCGCGCCCTCTTCCACAGGCGCCATGTCCACGATGTGCAGCAGCAGCTTGGTGCGCTGCAAATGGCGCAGAAACTGATGCCCAAGCCCCTGCCCTTCCGCCGCGCCCTCGATCAACCCGGGAATGTCGGCAATGACGAAGCTCCGGCCTGGCCCCAGACGCACGACGCCAAGATTCGGATACAGGGTGGTGAACGGGTAGTCGGCGATCTTGGGCCGGGCGTTCGACACAGCGGCGATCAAGGTGCTCTTGCCCGCATTGGGCATGCCCAACAAACCCACATCGGCCAGCACCTTCAATTCGAGGCGCAGTTTGCGATGCTCGCCTTCTTGCCCTTTGGTCGATTCGCGTGGCGCGCGATTCACGCTGGACTTGAAGTGCAGATTGCCCAGACCGCCCTGGCCGCCCCGGGCGATGATGATCTCCTGTCCATCCTGGACCAGATCGGCGATCAGCGCATTCGTTTCCGCGTCGTAGATCAGGGTGCCGACCGGCATGCGCAGCACCTTGTCGTCGCCCCCCGCGCCATACTGATCCGCACCGCGCCCATGCTCGCCATTGCGTCCGCGATGCAATTTCGAAAATCGGAAATCCACCAGCGTGTTCAGATTGACGTCGGCACGCGCAATGACGTGTCCACCTCGCCCACCGTCACCGCCGTTCGGGCCGCCAAAAGGAATGAATTTCTCGCGGCGAAACGACACGCAGCCGTTGCCACCATTTCCGGCGTGCGCTTCGATCACGACTTCATCGACAAATTTCACGGTGGGCTCGTTTCGCGGAAAAAACAGAAAACCCCGGCTGGTGAAACGTGCATACGCTTCGTATGCCTTGCGTCACCATGCCGGGGCGTTGGTGGGGCTTTCACCCCGATCCGGCCACTGAGGTGCCGGATCTGTCGATCAGTTGGCTACGACGGAAACCGTCTGCCGGTTGAAGGCGCTCTTCACTTCAAATTCAACGCGGCCATCGACCAGCGCGAACAAGGTGTGATCCTTGCCGATGCCGACATTGTGACCGGCGTGGAACTTGGTGCCGCGCTGGCGCACGATGATGCCGCCGGCCGAAATGCCCTGGCCGCCATACACCTTCACGCCAAGCCGTTTGGCTTCTGAGTCACGACCGTTACGCGTCGAGCCGCCGCCCTTTTTCTGTGCCATGTCTGATACTCCTTAGGCCGAGATCGTTTCGATCTGAAGCTCGGTGTAATTCTGCCGATGCCCCTGATGCTTCTGATAGTGCTTGCGGCGACGCATCTTGAAAATGCGCACCTTGTCGTGCCGCCCGTGCGACAGCACCTTGGCCGTCACCTTTGCACCGTTGACCAGGGGCGTGCCGAACTTGGCGTCTTCACCGTTGACCACGGCAAGCACCTCTTCCAGCACAATATCCTGACCTACGTCTGCCGGCATCTGTTCTACCTTGATTTTTTCGCCAGCTGCAACACGGTACTGCTTGCCGCCGGTTTTTATGACCGCATACATAAGTTCACCTCTGAAAAATCGTGCATGCGGCCTGCCGATCAATTCGATCGGCTCCATCAGCCTCTGCACGGACCACCAGACACTCTCAACGCCCGATTGGTGCCCAGCATGGCGCCCGCGCAATCGCGAAGAGCACCATCCAACACCTCAGACACCTAGAGCCGCCCGGAAAAAGCTGGACATTCTAGCATTGCTTGCGACTTTCGCCAGATCCAGACCCGCATCGTTGCCCCTGCACCATCGCACAGAGCCCGAAGACGGCGCCCTTCGCCCACACCTTCTTAGAATGGCGGCTTGAAGCGAAAGATCAAAAATTGTCAACCAGCACACGATTCGCAACTGGCTCACCCATGCCGTTCCCATCCACGCAAACGCCTGACGCGGCCAGCACGCCGACGATTCATGCCGTCTTTGCACCGATCAAAGAGGACATGGCTTGCGTCGACCAGGCCATTCACACCCATCTGGCCTCCGAGGTCGCACTAATCAACACCATAGGCGGCTACATCGTCGCCGGAGGTGGCAAGCGCCTGCGCCCGGCGCTGCTGCTGCTCGCGGCGCAGGCACTGGGCTTTCGCGGGCCCCAACAGCACGTCATGGCTGCTGTGGTGGAACTGATCCATACCGCCACGCTGCTGCACGACGATGTGGTGGATGAGTCCTCCATGCGGCGCGGCCGAGAAACGTCCAACGCACTTTTCGGCAACTCAGCCAGCGTGCTAGTCGGAGATTTCCTGTACTCGCGCGCCTTTCAGATGATGGTGTCCGTCGGCAACATGCGTATCCTCGACATCTTGGCCGATGCCACCAACGTGATCGCAGAAGGCGAGGTTCTACAGCTTCTCAATATGCACGACCCCGAGGTCGACGAACAACGCTACCTGCAGGTCATTCGATTCAAGACGGCGAAACTCTTCGAGGCCGCCGCGCGTATTGGCGCCGTGCTGGCCGACGCGACTGCGCAGACGCAGGAGCAGATGGCCTTGGCTGGGCGCAGTTTCGGCACCGCATTCCAACTGATCGACGATCTGCTGGATTACAACGGCAACTCCGCCGAACTCGGCAAGAACATTGGCGACGACTTGCGCGAAGGCAAGCCCACCCTGCCGCTCATCATTGCGATGCGACAAGGCACGGCCGCGCAACGCTCCCTCATTGAAAACGCCATCCGCCAGGGCGACACCACGGCCCTCGATGACGTGATGGACATCGTTCAGAGCTGCGGAGCGATGGAGGCCGTGCGCAAGGCAGCCCAGGAAGAAATCCGCATCGCCGAACAGGCGCTATGCCCCCTTCCTGCTAGCCCGGCCCGGCAGGCTCTGCTAGACTTATGCGCTTACTCTTTGGGACGCACGGTTTGAACTCGTTG
>JAJTBQ010000272.1 GCA_021286835.1 Thiomonas sp. | reverse complement strand
AACTGGCCGCCTGCGCGTCCTCGTTCACCGGCCAGGCGCTGGCGCGGGACGCCGCACAGCGCGGCGCGGGGCAGAACACCTCCCCACCCCAGCCCTCCCCACTGAATGGGGAGGGGGTGTCCTCCTCCCCCGCATGTGGGGCAGGCCGGGAGGGGCATACGGATGAGGCGCGAAGCGCATCTCTCACCTCCCCCATGCGTGGGGGAGGCCGGGAGGGGGAGGCGGCGAACGCCCCCGTGCTCCTCCAGGCTGCCGAGCCTGCGGCGGCGTATGTGCTCTCCGGCGCCGACGCCGCCGACGAACCCGTCGGGCCCCACCTTGCCAGCGCGCTGCGGGCGGGCAAGGCCGGATTCATCGCCATCCGACAGGCGCGTGAACACAATCTGCGCGGGGTCGATGTGGACATTCCGCGCGGCGAGATGACGGTGATCACCGGCGTTTCGGGGTCCGGCAAATCAACCCTGGCCTTCGACGTGCTGTTCACCGAAGGCCAGCGGCGCTACCTGGAGTCGATCAATGCCTACGCGCGGCAGTTCGTGCAGCCCGCGGCGCGGCCGGATGTGGAAGCCATCGTCGGCATTCCGCCCACGGTGGCCATCGAGCAGCGCACCAGTCGCGGTGGACGCAAGAGCACCGTGGGCACGCTCACCGAGGCCTACCACTTTCTGCGTCTGATCTACGCCAAGTGCGGCACGCAATACTGTCCCGATTGCGACATCCCCATCGAGCCACAGAGCCCCGAGGCCATTGCCGCGCAATTGCTGCGCGACTGGCGCGGTCAGCATATCGGCCTGCTGGCGCCGCTGGTGGTGCAGCGCAAGGGTTACTACACCGATCTGGCGGTGTGGGCGCGAAGCATGGGCTATACCCATCTGCGGGTGGACGGCGCATTCGTGCCGACCGATCCCTGGCCGCGTCTCGATCGCTTCAAGGAGCACAGCATCGAACTCCCCGTGGGCGACGTGGTGGTGCGGGCCGACAACGAGGAGGCGCTGCGCGATCTGCTGCGGCGCGCGCTGGCGCTGGGCAAAGGCGTGGTGCTGGTGCTGGCACCGCTGGATGGCCTGAAAGAAGCGATGGCGTCGGGGCAGGCGACCGCCGAGATGAAGAGCCTGCTGCTGTCGACCAAACGCGCCTGTCCGGGCTGCGGGCGCAGCTTCCGCGAGCTCGATCCGCGCCAGTTTTCCTACAACTCGCCCACGGGCTGGTGCGGCACCTGCTTCGGCACCGGGGAACTGATCGCGGGCTTCGATGCCGAGCAGACCGGCGAGGAAGCCGCCTGGGTCGAGGCCGACGGCGACAGGCCCGCGCAGCGCGGCGCTGCCGGGCGGGGCCGCAAAGCCGCGCCGGCGGCGCAAGCCAGCGCGCCGAGCACCTGCCCGAGCTGTCACGGCGCGCGGCTGAACCGCGACAGTCTGGCCGTTCGGCTGCGCGATCAATCCATCGCCCAGCTTGCCGCGCGCGATATCGATGCCGCGGCCACCTGGTTCGGCGCGCTGGCGCTCACGCCGCGCGAGGCCGAGATCGTCCGCGACGCGCTGACCGAAATCCGCGCGCGCCTGGCCTTCATGCAGCAGGTGGGCCTCGGCTATCTGGGGCTGGACCGCGGCGCGCCCACGCTCTCCGGCGGCGAGGCGCAGCGCATCCGGCTGGCGGCGCAACTCGGCAGCAATCTGCGCGGCGTGTGCTACGTGCTCGACGAGCCGACCATCGGCCTGCATCCGCGCGACAATCGCATCCTGCTCGACGCGCTGGCCCTGCTCAAGGCCAAGGGCAACACCCTGGTGGTGGTGGAGCACGATGAAGACACCATGCGCCGGGCCGATCACCTCATCGACATCGGTCCGGGAGCGGGACGGCGCGGCGGCCAGGTCGTGGCCAGTGGCGCGCTGGCGGAGGTCATGGCCCATGCCGACACGGCCACCGCGCGCAGCCTGCGCGATCCCATGCCCTGGCCCTTGCAGCCTCGTCCGATCACCCAGGCCGGCCAGCCCGCCTTGCATCTGCGCAGCGCGCATCTGCACAATCTGCAGGGCTTGAGCGCGCAGTTTCCGCGAAGCCGGCTCACCGTGGTCACGGGCGTGTCGGGCTCGGGCAAGTCCACGCTGGCCCGCGAAGTTCTGGTGCCCGCGCTGCGCCGGCGGCTCGCGGGAGACACGGGCGAACTCGAAGGCGCGGGCGAGCTGAGCGGTTGGGAAGGCCTGGAGCGCGTGCTCGAAGTCGACCAGGCCCCGATCGGCAAGACGCCCCGTTCCTGCGCGGCGACCTATCTGGGCATCTGGGACGCCATCCGTCAGTTGTTTGCCGATACCGAGGAAGCCCGCATCCGCGGCTATACCGCCAGCCGCTTCTCCTTCAACACCGGCCCGGGCCGCTGCCCGACCTGCGAAGGGCAGGGCGCGGTGAAGGTAGCGATGAATTTCCTGCCCGACGTCACCGTGCCTTGCACCGATTGCAACGGCCTGCGCTTCAACCCCGAAACGCTCGCCGTGCGGCTGCGCGGCCGCAACGCCGGCGAGGTGCTGCAGATGGAGGTGGACGAAGCCGTCGAGTTTTTCGCGGCGCACCGCAAAATCCATCACGCCCTGCAACTTCTGCAGGACGTGGGGCTGGGGTACCTGCAACTCGGCCAGCCCAGCCCCTTCCTGTCGGGCGGCGAGGCGCAGCGCATCAAGCTGGTCACCGAGCTGGCCACCGCCGGAACCCGGCCGACGGTGTACGTGCTCGACGAGCCAACCGTCGGTCTGCACAAGACCGATACCGAGAAGCTCATCCGGGTGCTGCACCGCCTGACCGACAGTGGTCATACCGTGGTCGTGATCGAGCATGACCTCGACATGATGGCCAATGCCGATTGGCTGATCGACCTCGGCCCCGAAGGAGGCAAGGGTGGCGGCCGCCTGGTGATGCAGGGGGCGACACCGGCCTTCCTCGAAGCCGATGCGCCGGGCCACACGGCACAGGCGCTGCGCACGGCCTGGGCAGACCACCGGGCGACGCGTTCCCAGTCTGCCTGATCAATCAACAAGACAACGTTGATACGCACAAAGACAACTCTTATGTCATATACAAGACCT
>JAJTBQ010000271.1 GCA_021286835.1 Thiomonas sp. | reverse complement strand
GTCATTGCCGCGCTGGTCGCCGTGAATCTGGTGATCCAGGGAGGGCGCCAGACGCTGCGCGTGCTGCGCGACAGTCTGATCGACGGCGCCCGCCAGGCCCTGCCGGTGGGCATCGCCTGCGCCATCGTCGGCGTGATCGTCGGCGTGCTCACCCTCACGGGCGCGGCCACGAGTTTTGCCGGGTTCATCGTGGACATCGGCGCGCACAGCCTGCTGCTGTCGCTGCTGCTCACCATGGCGGTGTGCCTGGTCTTGGGCATGGGCATTCCCACCATCCCGAACTACATCATCACCAGCTCGATCGCCGCGCCCGCCCTGCTCAAGCTGGGCGTGCCGCTCATCGTCAGCCATATGTTCGTGTTCTATTTCGGCATCATGGCCGACCTCACGCCGCCGGTGGCGCTGGCCGCATTCGCGGCCGCCTCGGTGGCCAAGGCCTCGCCGATGCGCATCGGCTTCAAGGCCACGCAGATCGCGCTGGCGGGCTTCGTCGTGCCGTATATGGCCGTGTATGACCCGCAGCTCATGCTGCAGGGCGACTGGACCTGGACGGGCGTGGCCTATGTGACGGCCAAGGCCGTACTGGCCATTGTGTTGTGGGGCGCGGTGGCCGTGGGCTATCTGCGCGGACCGATGTCGGTGCCCGAGCGCCTGCTGGCGTTCGCCGCGGCCGCCATGCTGATCATGGCGCTGCCGATGACCGATGACATCGGCTTCGCCCTGGCCGCAGTCGTGCTGCTCTGGCACGGCCTGCGCACGCGCGCGCAGGCTGCGTGACTCTCAAAGCAGTTTCTGCCAGAACTGGGCTCGGCCAAAAGCCGGGTCGAGGGCGTAGGTCTCGAACCCGAAACGGCGGTAACTGGCGATCGCCGCCGTGTTGCCGTCCAGCACCTCCAGGGTGAGCTTGCCGCAGCCCCGCGCGCGGGCTTCGGCCTCCACGCGCTGCAACATGCGGCGCGACACGCCCTGGCTGCGGTAGGCGGGCGCGACATAGACGTCGTGGACGTTCATCAGCGGACGCGCCATGAAGGTCGAGAAGCCCTCGAAGCAGTTGATCAGCGCCACGGGTTCTGCGCCGTCGCAGGCCATCACGCCGAAGTAGTCGGCCCGGTCGCGCAAGCGTTGCGCCAGAACGCGCTTGACCTCATCGGCCAGATCCTCGCCGCCGCCCATCGGATCGCGGGCATAGCGCGAAATCAGCCCGGTCACAGCCTGGGCATGATCGGGTCGGGACAGGTCCACATCGACGAGGGTCAACACGCGAAAATCTCCTCAAGAATTGAGACGCCACCTCGGCGTCCCGGATCGGCCGGCATCGTAGCGCGGGCCCTGCGCGGGGCGTGATCGCACCGCCCCGTGCGGCTACCATCGCGGCATGGCGCTCCAACTGTTCGGTATCCCGGTTTCCCGCGGCATGGCCATCGGTCGTGCGGTCATCCTCGCGTCCGCGCGACTGGATGTGGCGCACTACTTCATCGACCCGGGCACCGAAGAGGCTGAGATCGAACGCCTGCGCGCCGCGCGCCGCGCCGTGCGCGCCGAACTCGACACGCTCAAGGCCGATCTGCCCGCCGACGCGCCCAGCGAAATGGCGGCCTTCATCGACGTGCACAAGCTGTTGCTCGACGACCGGCAGATGGCCCTCGACACCATCACCTGGATCCGCCAGCGCCGCTACAACGCCGAGTGGGCGCTCACCGCCCAACTCGACGTGATTTCGCGCAGTTTCGAAGAGATGGACGACGCCTATCTGCGCGAGCGCATCGCCGACGTCGAGCAGGTGGTCGAGCGCGTGCTGCGCGCCCTGCGCGGCAGCGCCGGGCTGGCCCGCTCGGCCAGCGGCAACGGCGATCTGGTGCTCATCGCCCACGACATCGCCCCGGCCGACATGCTGCAGTTCAAGACCGGCGTGTTCCGCGGCTTCGTCACCGATGTGGGCGGCAAGACCTCGCATACCGCCATCGTCGCGCGCAGCCTGGACATTCCCGCCGTGGTGGGCGCGCGCTCGGCCGGCAGCCTGATCCGGCAGGACGATCTGGTCATCATCGACGGCGACAGCGGCCTGCTCATCGTCGACCCGTCGCCCGTCATCCTCGAAGACTACCGTCTGCGCCAGCAGGAGTCGCAACTGGCGCGCGAACGGCTCAAGCGCCTGAAGTTCACCCCGGCCCGCACCCTCAATGCCGAGCCGGTGGAGCTGCTGGCCAATATCGAGCAACCCGAAGACTGCATGCCGGCACTCGAAGCCGGCGCCGCCGGCGTGGGCCTGTTCCGCACCGAGTTCCTGTTCATGAACCGCGGCGGCGATCTTCCCGGCGAGGACGAGCAATATGTTGCCTACAGCCAGGTGATGCAGGCCATGCAGGGCAAGCCCGTCACCATCCGCACCATCGACATCGGTTCGGACAAGCCGCTCGATGTCGAGGATCACCGCGACGGCGACTTCACCCACCTCAACCCCGCGCTTGGCCTGCGGGCCATCCGCTACAGCCTGTCCGATCCGGCCATGTTCCGGGTGCAGTTGCGCGCCCTGCTGCGTGCTTCGGCGCTTGGGCCGTTGAAAGTGCTCATTCCGATGGTGGCCCACGCCAGCGAAATCCGCCAGACCTTTGCCGAACTCGACAAGGCCCGCGCCGAGCTCGCGGCCGAAGGCGTTGCGTTCGGCCCTGTGGAGGTCGGCGCGATGATCGAGGTGCCCGGCGCCGCGCTGGCGCTGCCGCTGTTTCTGCGGCACTTCGACTTCCTGTCCGTCGGCACCAACGACCTGGTGCAGTACACCCTGGCCATCGACCGCGCCGATGAGAGCGTCTCCAACCTGTACGACCCGCTGCACCCGGCCGTGCTCGGCCTGCTGGCGCAGATCATCGCGCAGACGCGCGCGGCCGTCGCCTGGAAAGGCCGCGCGGTGGACATCAGCGTCTGCGGCGAGATGGCGGGCGACCCGGCCATGACGCGGCTGCTGCTGGGCATGGGGCTGCGCAGCTTTTCCATGCATCCGTCGCAGATCCTTGCCGTCAAACAGGAAGTGCTGCGCGCCGATCCCGACAAGCTCGTTCCCTTGGTGCAAACCGTCCTGTC
>JAJTBQ010000270.1 GCA_021286835.1 Thiomonas sp. | reverse complement strand
GCGGCGTCGAACTGCTTCACGCATTCCAGCGCGGCGTCGGCGTCGGCGATGTTGTTGTACGAGAGCTCCTTGCCCTGGAGCTGGCGGGCGGTGGCGATGCTCGCCTCGCCGCTGCCCTGCTCGACGTAGAAGGCCGCGTTCTGGTGCGGGTTCTCGCCATAGCGCAGATCCTGCTGCTTCACGAAGGACAGGTTGAACTGGCCCGGGAAGGGACCACGCGCGCCGTCGTCCTGCAGCGCGGACAAATAGTTGGAGATGGCCGCGTCGTACTGCGCGATGCGGTTGAACGCCGCCACCGACAGACGGAAGCGCGTGGCGTCGCTCACCTTCCCCGCCGCGCGCAGTTCGCCCACCACCACGGCGTAGTCGGCCGGGTCGGTCACCACGGCCACAAAGCGGTAGTTCTTGGCGCCCGAGCGCACCATGGCCGGACCGCCGATGTCGATGTTCTCGATGGCGTCGTCCAGGGTGTGCGGCTTGGCCACCGTGGCCTCGAAGGGATAGAGGTTGACGCAGAGGATGTCGATGGCGGGCAGGTCGTGCGCGTAGGTCTGCGCCACATGCTCGGGCAGATCGCGCCGCGCCAGCAGGCCGGCATGCACCTTGGGGTGCAAGGTCTTCACGCGGCCGTCGAGCATTTCCGGAAAGCCGGTGTAGTCGGCCACCTCAAGCACCGGCAGCCCGGCCTCGCGCAGCATTTTGGCGGTGCCGCCGGTGGACAGCAGACGCACGCCCAGGGCGTGCAGATCGCGGGCGAAGTCGAGCACGCCGGTCTTGTCGGAAACGGAAATCAGGGCTTGCATGGCAGCGGGTCAGGTGGTTGAACGAAAGGAAACGAACAAGGTGAAGGGCGCAACGAAGGCGCATGGCCGTTGGCTTTGCACCTTCTCACTCGCCCGGCTTGAGCAGCTTGTGTTCGGCAAGCTTCTTGCGCAGGGTGTTGCGGTTGATGTCGAGCCAGCGCGCGGCCAGCGACTGGTTGCCCTCGGCATGCTTCATCACCGTCGCCAGCAACGGCTTTTCCACCGCGGCCAGCACCATGGCATGAATGCCGTGCGGCTCGGAGCCGCCGAGGTCGTTGAAATAGGCCTCGAGGCTGTCGACGACACATTGTTCGAGCGTGGTCTTGCGGGGAACGGCAGGCATGGTGGAGCGCGAGTGAGCGGGACTGCAGGCAGAGAGGAGTTCAGGCGGCCAGCGGCGCGGCCTGGTTTGAACCGGGGTGGAGAAGGCCGCGCAGCGCCGCGAGTTGTTCGGCCGCGCTCTGCAGGGTGTTGAAGTGGCGGCGAAAAATCTCGCCGCCGGTCAGGCTGGCCACATACCAGCCCACATGCTTGCGCGCGGTGCGCACGCCGATGGCTTCACCGTACAGCGCATAGTGGTCGTCGAGGTGGGCGAACAGCCAGTCGCGCCACTGCGCGGGCGCGGGGTCGGGCAGCAGCGTGCCATCCGCCAGATACGCGGCCACCTGGCCGAACAGCCAGGGCCGGCCCATGGCGGCACGGCCGATCATCACCGCGTCGGCGCCGCTTTGCCGCAGCACGGCGGCGGCCTTCTGCGGTGAGTCGATGTCGCCATTGGCCACCACCGGAATGCCCACGCTGCGCTTCACTTCGGCGAGCGTGGCGTATTCGGCTTCGCCGCCATAGCCCTGCTCGCGGGTGCGGCCGTGCACCACCAGCATCGCGGCGCCTGCGGCTTCGGCCATGCGGGCGATGCGCGGCGCGTTGCGCGCGGCTTCGCACCAGCCTGCGCGCATCTTGAGCGTGACCGGCGCGTCGAACGGGCGGGCGGCCGCCACCGCGGCCTCCACCAGCCGCGCGGCGAGGTCTTCGTCCTGCATCAGCGCGGAACCGGCCCAGCGGTTGCACACCTTCTTCGCCGGGCAGCCCATATTGATGTCGATGATGTCGGCGCCGCGCTCCAGGTTGTAGCGGGTCGCCTCGGCGATCTGCTCGGGGTCGGTGCCGACGATCTGCACCGCGATGGGCGTGGCCTCGCCGTCGTGATTGGCGCGCCGAGAGGTCTTGAGCGTGTCGCGCAGGTCCGCGCGCGAGGTCACCATTTCGCTCACGCAGTAGCCCGCGCCGAGTTGCCGCGCCAGGCGCCGGTAAGGCCGGTCGGTCACGCCTGCCATGGGGGCGGCGAACACGCGGTTGGGCAGCAGATGACGTCCCAGGCGCAAGCCTCCCGAAAGCGCCGAAGCGGGCGCAGACCTTGCGGACGTGGGCAGGCTGGACATGGGAAAGATGCGCAATGCGGCGTTTGTTGCGGCGGTGGGAGGCGGTGGAGCTTGCTGCGGGCCAGCAGCAAGCCTGCTGCTTTTTTGAGCGGTGGATTTTAGGTCAAGCGACCATCGGCGCCGCCGTCGCACCGGGTGAGGCTGCCGACCGGCGCATTTACATGGCATCCAAGGGGGCGGCATACTGGCGCCAAACACGCCGACTTCCCGGCTCGACAACATCCTCACCGCACCCATGAAACTCCCGCCTCGCGCCCTGCTCCTGGAGTATGGCATCAACCTTCTCGCCCCCTGGATGGTCTACAAACTCACGGCGCCCCAACTGGGCGAGATGGGCGGGCTCATAGCCTCGGGCATTCCGCCGCTGCTGTGGGCGCTGGGCGGCCTGCTGCGCAGCCGGCGCCTGGATGCGCTCAGCGGCTTGGTGCTGCTGGGCATCGTGATGTCCGTCGTCGCTTCGTTGCTGGGCGGCGATCCACGCCTGCTGCTGATGCGGGAATCGCTGGTTTCAGGTTCGATCGGGCTGGCCTTTCTCGTGTCGCTCGCGTTCGGACGCCCGCTGGTCTTCTATCTCGGCCGGGCGACGGTGGCACGCGAGTCCGCGCAGGAGGCCGCGCGCTTCGAGCAGCTCTGGGACAACAACGCGGGCTTCGTCCGCGCCATACGCCTCATCACGACCATGTGGGGGGCCGGCCTCTGTGGCGAATTTCTTCTTCGCGCCTGGATGGTGACGCATTGGCCCATCGACCGGGTGCTGATCGTCTCGCCGACGCTGGGCTACATCGTCTATGGCGGCCTCGCCGCCTGGACGGTGTGGTACCGCGCTCGCATGGCCATGCGAGCCAAAGCGGCAGC
>JAJTBQ010000269.1 GCA_021286835.1 Thiomonas sp. | reverse complement strand
AGGCTGAACCCCCGCAAACGCGGGTGGGGCGTTACCTCCTGAAACGACACCTTGGCGGCTTTCTGAAGGGGCGATTTGTGCACGGCGTGGCCGAGGCGATGAGTGCAAATGCCGGCCGCGGCAACGATCAAGTCCAGCCGGTATAGTGGCCGGATGACTGCACATTTCCCCAGCCCTTCGTCGACGACTACCGAGAGCGACGACGCGATCCGCATCCACGGCGCGAGGCAGAACAATCTGAAGAATCTCGACCTGGACATTCCGTTGGGGCGCATCGTCGTCGTCACCGGCGTTTCGGGGTCGGGCAAGAGTTCGCTGGTGTTCGACACGGTGTACGCCGAGGGCCAGCGGCGCTATGTCGAGACGTTCTCGCCGTATGCACGGCAGTTTCTCGACCGCATGGACCGTCCGCAGGTCGATCGCATCGAGGGCATTCCGCCGGCCATCGCCATCGACCAGACCAACCCGGTGCGCACCTCGCGCTCCACCGTGGGCACCATGACGGAGCTTGCCGACCATCTCAAGCTGCTGTTCGCCCGCGCGGCCACGCTGCACTGCCGGGGTTGCGGCGCGGTGGTGCGGCGGGATTCGGCGCAGAGCATCGTCGACGACGTGCAGCGCCGAGCGCGTGGGCTGCCGCAAGGGCTGCGCGCCGCTGTCGTGTTCGCGGTGGCGGTGCCGCAGGGCATGAGCGTGGAGCACATCACCCAGCAACTTGCCGCGCAGGGCTACACCCGCCTGCTGGGCGAGCGCGAGACGCCGCAGGGCAGAGTGCTCGACGTGGTGCAGGACCGACTGCGTCTGCCGGCCGATGAGCCCGCGCGGCTCAGCGAGGCCGTCGAAGCGGCCCTGCGGCTTGGCCAGGGCCGGATGGAAGTGCACGAACTGCCGCTCGATGCCGGTGAGAAGGGGGTGATCTGGCGCTACTCGTCGGACCTGCACTGCCCGGATTGCGACATCCATTACCGCGATCCCGGCCCCGGCCTGTTCAGCTTCAATTCGCCGGTCGGCGCCTGCGAAACCTGCCGCGGTTTCGGCCGGGTGATCGGCGTCGATCTCGATCTGGTGATTCCCGATGCCCGCAAGACGCTGCGGGCCGGGGCGGTCAAGCCCTGGCAGACGCAGAGCTTTGCCGAATGCCAGACCGATCTGGAACGCTACGCCGCGCAGGCCGAGGTCAGGCTCGACGTGCCCTGGGCCGAGCTCAGCGAACGCGAGCGCACCTGGGTCATCGACGGCGACCCCGATTGGCGCGGCAACTGGCAGAAGCAGTTCTACGGGGTGCGGCGCTATTTCGACTGGCTGGAGAGCCGCGCCTACAAGATGCACGTGCGCGTGCTGCTCTCCAAGTACCGCAGTTACACCGCCTGCCCCACGTGCCAGGGCGCGCGGCTCAAGACCGAAGCGCTGTTGTGGCGCATCGGCTCGAAGCTCCAGGCCGACACCGCGCTGCAAGGCGGCTACCGGCGCTTCCGCCCGGTCGGAGCGCAGTGGAGCGACGCCGTGCTCGGCGGTCTGCCGGGACTGAGTCTGCACGACATCAACTCGCTGCCGATCGATCGCCTGCAGCGGCTGTTCGCCGATCTTGCGCTGCCGGAGATGGCGCAGACGGCAAGCGCCATGCTGCTCGACAACATCCGCTCGCGTCTGCGCTACCTGCGCGATGTCGGCCTGGGTTATCTCACGCTCGACCGCCAGTCGCGTACCTTGTCGGGCGGCGAGGTGCAGCGCATCAATCTGACCACCGCGCTGGGTACGGCGCTGACGCAGACCCTGTTCGTGCTCGACGAACCGTCCATCGGTCTGCACCCGCGCGATCTCGACCGCTTGGGCGGTGTGCTGCATCGGCTCAAGGACGCGGGCAATTCGCTGCTCCTCGTCGAGCACGACCCCCAGCTCATGCGCACCGCCGACTGGATGCTGGAGATCGGGCCCGGCCCGGGCGAGCGTGGCGGGCATCTGGTTTTCGAGGGCACGCTGGACCAGGCGCAGCGATCGGGCACGCTGACCGGGCGTTACCTCAGCGGCGAGTTGCAGGTGAGCCAGTCCTTGCCGCGCCGGCGCACCCCGCGCCGCGACGCGCAGGGCGGTCTGCTGACGCCGCGCCTCATTCTGGAAGGCGCGCGCGAGCACAACCTCAAGGCGCTGACCGTCGAGATTCCGCTGGGCGCCATGACGGCGCTCACCGGCGTGTCCGGCTGCGGCAAGTCCACCCTCATCGGCGACGTGCTGTATCCGGCGCTGGCCCGCGCGCTGGGCAAGACCGCGCCCGTGCCCGGCGCCTTCGACCGCCTGCTCGGTGCCGATCAGGTGGGCGATGTGGTCCTGGTCGATCAGTCGCCCATCGGCAAGACGGCTCGGTCCAACCCGGTCAGCTTCGTCGGCGCTTTCGACGGCCTGCGCGCCCTGTTCGCCGCCTTGCCCGCCGCACGCGAGCGCAGCTACACCGCGGGAACCTTCAGTTTCAACAGCGGCGACGGCCGTTGCCCCACCTGCGGCGGTTCGGGCTTCGAGCATGTGGAGATGCAGTTCCTGTCGGACGTCTACCTGCGTTGCCCCGACTGCGACGGCAAGCGCTACCGTGCCGAAGTGCTCGAAGTGCAACTGCCGGCGCAGGCCGGGTTCGCCCCGCTGAACATGGCCGAGGTGCTCGACCTCACCGTGGCCGAGGCGCTGCAGCGTTTCCGTGCGCAGTCCGACATCACCCGGGCGCTGCAGGCCCTGGTGGATGTGGGGCTGGACTATCTGCGCCTGGGCCAGCCCACGCCGACGCTGTCGGGCGGCGAAGCCCAGCGGCTCAAGCTCGCGGGCTTTCTGGCCGAGGCCGCCAAGACCCGGGCTGGACTGGCGCGCAAGGGCACGCTGTTCCTGTTCGACGAGCCGACCACCGGCCTGCATTTCGACGACGTGGCCAAACTGCTGCGGGCCCTGCGCAAGCTGCTGGACGCTGGACACACCGTGCTGGTGATCGAGCACAACCTCGATGTCATCGCCTCGTCGGACTGGGTCATCGACCTCGGCCCAGAAGGGGGCGACGCCGGGGGGCGGCTGGTGTTCGCCGGGCCGCCCGACGAACTGGCCGCCTGCGCGTCCTCGTTCACCGGCCAGGCGCTGGCGCGGGACGCCGC
>JAJTBQ010000268.1 GCA_021286835.1 Thiomonas sp. | reverse complement strand
GCCCAGAGTTGGGCGTAGCTGAGGGACGCTCCACCGCAAATCTGGGCGGTGGCATCGGGCGTGCGAACGGCCTGGGCATGAAGAAGCTGGTGCAGCAACAGGCCCGGTGGCAGCGGCGACGAGGTGGCATTGAGCCGAGCAAGCTGCTGCCGATCGGCGTCGGTGACGATGTCGATGGCGCCGAGGGTTGCGTCTGGCGCAGCGCAGAGATGGGTCAGCAGGGCCTCATAGCTCGCCAGCCAGCGGCGCACGGTGACATCGTCGAACAATGCGGCGGCGTATTGGCACTCAAGCTGCAGACCGCCTTCGGCCAGCGGGACGGCGTTGACGAACAGCTCGAAGTTCTCGGCCTGACGTGGGTTGGACGACACCTTGACTTGCAGATCGCCGAAGCTGCGCAGGTCGATGGGCTGATCAAGGTTGAACATGACCGGGGCGAGCGGCACGCGCGAAGGATCGCGTTCGATCAGCAATTTCTGCAGCAGGGTGCCGAAGGTGTAATGCTGATGCTCGAAGGCATCGAGCACGGCTGATTGCACCGCAGGCAGCGATTGCGCCAGCGGGGCGGTGGCGTCGGGCATCAACCGCAGGGGGAGCAGATTGACGCCGTGGCCGACGACCGTCTCGAAGCCCTGCAGGGTTTGCCCGGCAGCGGGAACGCCGACCACCACGTCGTCGTTGCTAGAGAGCCGCTGCAGCAGAGCGCCGAAGGTGCAGAGCAAGGTCGAGAACAGGCTGGCACCCGACTTGGCCCCGAGTTGGCGAACGGCCGCAACCAAGGTGGCGGGCAAGACATGGTCGACGCGCCTGGAGGTGAAAACCCGAGTCGCGGGACGGGTGTGATCGCAAGGAAGCTCCAGCACGGCGGGCACGCTAGCAAACCGGCTGAGCCAGTAGGCCTCGTCCGCACGATGGACTTCGGTGTCTTGCCGCGCGGCAAGCACCTGTGCGAAGGAGGCGAAGCTGGTGGGGGCGTCTGGTTCGGGCGCCTCGCCTCGCTGGGCTGCATAGAGCGCACCGATCTCGCTGACGAGTACGCCGAAAGACCAGCCGTCGCAGACGATGTGATGCGCGCTGAGCAGCAGGGCAACGTGGTCGTGGGCCAATCGCAGCAGGCGGGCGCGAAACAGCGGGCCGTGCTGCAGATCAAAGGGCGTCGAGACGGCTTGGGCTGCGGCCTGGCTCAGGGCGGCGTCGCGCTGATCGGGCGCAAGCCCGCGCAGATCGTCCACGGGGATGTCGAGCGCCAGATGCGCGGCGATGAGCAATTGCTGGCCATCGGCGCTCAAGGTGGCGCGCAGTGCGTCGTGCCGGTCGGTCAGGTTGCGCACTGCGGCGCTGAGGGGTTGCAGGTCGAAGGCGCCATGCAGATGGAGGGTGACCGACTCGTTGTACGCCAGCGTGGCATCGCCGCCGAGTTGGCAGGCCAGCCAGATCTCGCGTTGGGCTTCGGTGGTGGGGGCGACTCGGGCGACGGGCGCGGCGTCGGCGAAGGGGTCGTAGTCGACCGCCGTGGCGGCCGAGGCGTGGGAGAGGTCGTTCATCATGCGTCGAGGCGGAGGTACTTGCCCGGTTGCTCGGGGTTGGGGACGAACCAGGCGGGGTTGCCGCTGGGGTCTTTGCCGATGCGCGCGCCGGGTACGGGCGGGCGGCTGGCGTCGAAGGCGGCGGGGGCCGCATCGGCGTGGCGTGGAATGAAGTCGGCTTCCTGCAGCTCGGCCACGGCTTCCTTGAACGCGGTCTTGATGACGGCGATGTCCTGCGGGGTGTGGGCGGTGGTGAAGAAGCAGGGGAAGTTGTCGAGGATGTGCACGCCGCGGCTGCGCATCATGGCGAAGAGCAGGTCTTGCATGGGGTGGTCTTCGGTGAAGAAGATTTTCCACACCGAGGAGAACGATTTGAGAACGATGGGGGCGCCCACTTCGCGGCAGTAGGCGTTGAGTTCGTCCACCATGGCGGCGGTGGAGGTGGTGAGGGTGTGCTGCAGCTCAGGCCCTGCGGCCTTGAGGTGCAGCAGCACGGCCTTGGCCGCGGCCAGCGCGAGGGGGTGGCGCACGAAGGTGCCGGCAAAGTAGGTGACGCCCACGGTGGGCACGGAGTCGTCGCCGTATTGCCATTGACCGCCGTCGAGCGCGTCCATGAACTGGCGCTTGCCGGCGATGACGCCGATGGGGAAGCCGCCGCCGACGACCTTGCCGTAGCTCACCAGATCGGCCCGGATGTCGAACAGGGCCTGGATGCCGCCGGGATGCGAGCGGAAGCCGGTGACCACTTCATCGAAGATGAGCAGGGTGCCCGCTTGCGCGGTGAGCTCGCGCAGGGCGTGGAGGAATTCGCGGGGCTGGAAATCGGGACGGCGGCTCTGCACGGGCTCGACCACGATGGCGGCGAATTCGTCCATGCGCTCTTTGAGCGCGGCCAGGGTTTCGGGGGTGCCGTAGTCGAACACGACGACGTTTTCCGAGGTGTTGGGCATGATGCCCGGCGCCGCGGGAATGGAGCGGCCTTTCTTGGTGCCGCGCACGATGACTTCGTCGAAGATGCCGTGATAGGCGCCGGCGAAGATGGCGATCTTGCTGCGGCCGGTGATGGTGCGGGCCACGCGCACGGCGCCCATGACGGCTTCGGAGCCGGTGTTGCACAGCGCGGCGCGGTCGGCGCCGGTGAGTTCGCAGATGAGTTCGGCCACTTCGCCGGCCAGGGGGTGCTGGGGGCCGATGTCGTAGCCGTCGTCGAGCTGTTTGCGCACGGCGTCATTGATGAAGGACGGCTGCCAGCCGAACAGGCTCATGCCGAAGCCGCTGAGGGCGTCGACATACTCGTTGCCGTCGAGATCCCACATATGGCAACCGGCGGAGCGGGCAATGACGATTTGATAAATGATTTCCTTGAGCTGGGGGCGGAAGCCGTTGACCACGCGGGGGTCGGCCAGATGGGGGCGATGGCGCACGGTGTAGGCCTTGGAGGCCTTGGTGCGCTCGATGTAGCGGCGCATGAAGGCGTCGAGCCGCGCCTGCTGCCGGGCGCTGAGTTCGCCAGTGGGCGTGGTGTGGATGCGGGCGATGGCGCCGAAGGCCTTTTTCACGTCGTATTTGGCGTTGGCGTTCGGGCCTTCGTCATCGGCGGGCG
>JAJTBQ010000267.1 GCA_021286835.1 Thiomonas sp. | reverse complement strand
TCAGAAAACCCACACCCAGGGCGGCAACGATGGCCTGCAGGGTACTGCCGCTGGATACGCCCAGCGCCGTCACGATGCCGTGCCGCCGCGACTGCTCCAGCGAGGCCTGGGTGACGGCCAGAAAGTTCTGCCCAGGTATGGCCAGGGCCGGAATGTAGAGCGCAATCAGCGGTGTAAGCAGAGCAGTGGGGTGCATGTGGATCGGGCGACGCAGGTCTCTTCGTGGGTGGTCAGGCCGCATTGTCGGGCGTTTGCGCATTGATCGCCCGACGAACCCAATCGGCCATCTGCTGCGCCTCGTGTGAGCCGGTGGCCTGGAGGGTCTGTTAACGCTCTGTCTGCGCCCGCGTTGCCCCCAGGCGGGGATGGATGCAAGGCGGAGGTGTGAGGCAAGGCTTGCTGCCTTGCCTCACACCGACAACGCCGCAGCGGCCCCGCCTGGGGGCAACCCTTCGGGCCGGGGGTCTGGGCGGCGCACTGCCACGTTGCAGTCCGCTTGTGGTGGAAACCACCACGGCGCGGCCTGCGCCTCGCATTGCCTCCGCCCAGACCCCAGGCGCGGGTGCAGACAGAGCGTTAACAGACCCTAGTCCCTGAACCGTGCCGAGCCGATCGTCCATGGCTTCGTCCTGGCTTGCTCTCAGCTTGGCCTCGATGCGGTCGATCGGAATCTCGATGCCGACGATGGCGCGCAGCATCTTGTCGATATAGCGGCCGGGCGCGTCGGAGACCTTCCATGCGGTCGGCTGGACCGACTCATGCTTCTGCGTGAGCCGTTCGACGAGGTCACGCAACGCGTTGACGTCGTCGATCGCACGCGCGGTGCCATGGACGTTCGCGGCGACATAGTCCCATGTCGGCACCACCTGACCGTGCGTGGTCTTGGTCGGGTACCAGTTCGGCGTGATGTAAGCCTGCGGACCGCGAAACAGCACGATGGATGGCCCGGCATGCGGCAACACACGCCACACGGGATTGGCCCGTGACACATGGGCCACCAGCGTGCCGTGCTCGCCTCGGCTGCGATCGAGCAGAAAAGGCACATGATTGGCCAGAAGACCCTGCGGGGTCGGGCAGACCCAGGCGCCCAGCGGATGAGACTCGATCAGCGCCAGAATGTCGCGCTGATCGTTGAAACGATGCGATGAATGGACGTACATGGGGGCTCCCGTTGCGAGAAGATGGCGCCGTTTCAAGGAAGTACCGGCGTGGCATGGTTCCGCGCCCTTGCTTCGGGCTTAGAGGCCCTGAAAAGCGTGGGGCAGCAGCAAGACCGCCAGCACCGCCATGATCACGCCCGTCAGACTGTCGAGAATCTGCCAGGCGCGCGGCCGGGCGAACCACGGCGCCAGCCATCGTGCCCCATAGCCGAGCACGCCGAACCAGAGCGCGCTGCCCAGGCCCGCGCCAGCGACGAACCACCAGCGCAGTCCATCCGGCTGGCGCGCGCCCAAATTGCCCATCAACAGCACGGTGTCGAGATAGACGTGCGGGTTGAGCAGGGTGAACGCCAGAGCCTGAGCCATCGCGGCGCCCAGACTCAGCCCGCGGCCTTCAGCCGTGGTCTGGAGAGTCTCGACGCGGCGCGCGCGTTGCAGGGCGCGCCAGCCATACACCGCCAGAAAGACGGTCCCGCCCAGTGCCAGTGCGCGCGACAGCATGGGGCTTTCGCCCAGCGCCTGCGACATCCCGGCGACGCCTGCGGCGATCAGGCTCACATCGGCCAAGGCGCAGAACGCGACGATGGGGCCCACATGTTCGCGGCGCAGGCCCTGGCGGAGCACGAAGGCGTTCTGTGCACCGATGGCCACGATGAGGCCGAGGCTGAGCGTCAGGCCTTGGACCGCGGCCGACGCGACGGACAAGAGTGAATGTGTTGGGAACATGCCCGCCATCTTGCAGGCGCTTCTGAATGAAGGCAAACTACGAATACTTCACATGATTAAGTATTCCTAAAGCCATGCTCGACTACGCCGCCCTGGCTGCTCTGGCCGCCGTGATTCGCGAAGGCAGCTTCGATAGGGCGGCCCGCGCCCTCCATGTCACGCCGTCGGCGGTGTCGCAACGCATCCGTCAACTGGAGGAGCGTGCGGGCTGCGCGCTGGTGATTCGCGACCAGCCCTGCCGCGCCACCGAGACCGGGCGCCGGCTGTGCCAGCACATCGACCGCGTCCGCCTGCTGGAGCAGGAGCTGCATGACGCGCTGCCCGCGCTGGCGCCGGAGGAGGGCGCGCGCGTTCCGCTATCCATCGCCGTGAACGCCGACAGCCTGGCCACCTGGCTGGCCCCGGCGATTGCCGCGTATGCCGCCAAGGCGCCGGTTCTCATGGATGTGGCGGTGGATGACGAAGGCCACACCGCCCAGTGGCTGCGCAGTGGCGCGGTGGTGGCGGCCGTGACCTCGGAGGCAAGACCCATCGGCGGCTGCAACAGCCGGCTGCTCGGCGCCCTGCGCTACGTCGCCGCGGCCAGCCCGGCTTTCGTGCAGCACCATTTCGCGCATGGGGTGACGCCGGGAGCCTTGTCCAGCGCGCCGTCCTTGCTGTTCAGCATCAAGGATGACCTTCAGGCCAAATGGGTGCGCAGGCTCTGTCATCGGGCCGTCGAACTGCCGCGTCATGTGCTGCCGTCGACCCAGGCCTTCGTCACCGCCTCGATGGAGGGCATGGGCTGGGCCATGCACCCACTGAGCCTGGTGACCGAACATCTGCGGCAAGGCCGACTGGTGGAACTCGTGCCCGACAGTGCTCTGGACGTTCCCTTGTATTGGCACTATGCGCGGGCGGCCTCCGCGCTGGTCGACGGATTGAGTCGCGCCGTTCTGAGTGCGGCACGCGCAGCGCTGCTGCAAAAGTGAAGCCCGGGCGGCGGCGCGAGGCTCAGGCGCTGCCGATCAGAATGCCCGTGGCAAAGACCAGCAGGCCGCCCACGACGACCTGCAGCACGGCCAGGCCGAATGGGGTGTCCATGAAGCGCTTGCGCACCCAGGCAATCACCACCAGCTCCAGAGCCACCACGGCGAAAGCCAGCAGGGTGGCGAGATGGAAGTTGGGCAGAAGATAGGGCAGGGTGTGGCCCAGGCCACCCAGCGCGGTCATCAGGCCGGTGACGCCGCCGCGCAGCCAGGGGCTGCCGCGACCGGTCAGTGAACCGTCGTCCGACATGG
>JAJTBQ010000266.1 GCA_021286835.1 Thiomonas sp. | reverse complement strand
CCTTGTGATGGCCCAGGCCACTGGTGACCAGACCCGGGAAGGCAATGACCAGGGCCACCATGATGATCTGGATGATCACGAAGGGCACCGCACCCCAGTAGATCTGGCCGGTGGTGACACGCGCGATGCGCTTGCCGGTCTCCTTGTCGGTGTAATCGTCCTTGGCGGCGACACTGCGCAGGTAGAACAGCGCGAAGCCGAAAGGCGGGTGCATGAACGAGGTCTGCATGTTCACGGCGAGCAGCACGCCGAACCAGATCAGGTCGATGCCCAGCTTTTCCGCCACGGGCCCGAGCAGCGGAATGATGATGAACGACAACTCGAAGAAGTCGAGGAAGAACGCCAGCACGAACACCAGGATGTTCACCACGATGAGGAAACCCAGCACTCCGCCTGGCAGACTGGTGAGCAGATGCTCCACCCAGACGCGGCCATCGAGACCCTGGAACACCAGGTTGAACACCGTCGAGCCGATGAGAATGAACAACACGAAGGTGGAAAGCTTGGTCGTGGTGTTGAGCGCCTGCTTGAGCAGGCTCATATCGAGCCGCTTGCGGCTGAACGCCATGATCAGCGCGCCGACGGCCCCCATCGCGCCGCCTTCGGTCGGCGTGGCGACGCCGAGGAAGATGGTGCCCAGCACCAGGAAGATCAGTGTGAGCGGCGGCACCAGCGCAAACGTCACGCGCTCGGCCATCTGCGACAACAGATGGAGCCTGAAGGCGCGGTTGAGCAGCGACAGCACCAGCGAAAGAATCACGCCGAAGGTCAGCGCCACGACGATGGTCTCGTCCAGCGCCGCGATGACCTCGTGGCCCGCACGCCAGCTCAGCAGCGCGTCGTAGTTCTTGGCCAGCACGATGCTCGAGATCAGCACCACGCCGAACAGCACGGCCAGCGAGCGCAGGCCGCTGTCGCCATTGGGTTCGCGGATGGTGCGTGCCTCGGGCGGCAGTGCTGGGGCCCATTGCGGCTTGATCAAGGACACCCCGATCACGTAGGCGAGGTATAGCCCGGTGAGCACGAAGCCCGGAATGAAAGCGCCCTTGTACATATCGCCCACGCTGCGGCCGAGCTGGTCGGCCATGACGATGAGCACCAGCGAAGGCGGAATGATTTGCGCCAGCGTGCCCGACGCGGCGATCACACCCGACGCCAGGCGTCGGTCGTAGCCGTAGCGCAGCATGATGGGCAGCGAGATCAGGCCCATCGAGATGACCGAAGCCGCCACCACGCCGGTGGTCGCCGCCAGCAGCGCGCCGACGAAAATCACCGCAATGGCCAGGCCGCCGCGGATCGGACCGAACAACTGACCGATGGTTTCCAGCAAGTCTTCAGCCATGCCGCTGCGTTCCAGCAGCAGGCCCATGAAGGTGAAGAAGGGAATGGCCAGCAGCGTGTCGTTCTGCATGATGCCGATGATGCGCAGCGGAATGGCTTCGAGCAGCGCCTGCGGCATCAGCCCCAGTTCGACGCCGATGAAACCGAACAGCAGGCCGCAGGCGGCCAGACTGAACGCCACCGGAAAGCCCACCAGCAGGAAAAGCACCAGCGCGCCAAACATGATGGGCGCGATATTCGCAACGAGGAAGGCGGTCATTTACTGCGCCTCCTTCTGCTTCTGCGCCAGGACGAATTCGGCAAGCTCTTCTTCCGCCGACTTTTCGTTTTTCTTCTCCAGCGGGTTGTCGATCAGTCCGCGCAGGAAGGCGACGCGCTTGATCAGTTCGGAGACACCCTGCAGCCCCAGCAGCGAAAAGCCGATGGGCACGAGGATGTAGACCGGCCAGCGGATCAGGCCGCCGGCGTTGCTCGACATCTCGCCCGAGGTGATGGCGTTGATCACCGTGGGCAGCGACAGGCGCACGGTCTCATAGACGAATGGAAACAGGAAGAACACGATGCCGATGATGTCGATCCAATTGCGTCCGCGCGGCGAGAGTTTGCTCGACAGCACATCGATGCGCACATGCTCGTTGTGCAGAAAGGTATAGCCGGCCGCCAGGAGGAACACGCCCGCGAACAGATACCACTGGATTTCCAGGAAGGCATTCGAGCTGTAGTCGAAGGCTTTGCGCACCACGGCGTTGAGTGCGCTGATGATGGCTGAGCCGAGAATGAGCCAGAGGGCAAAGCGG
This sequence comes from Thiomonas sp., assembly GCA_021286835.1. Taxonomy (GTDB): domain Bacteria; phylum Pseudomonadota; class Gammaproteobacteria; order Burkholderiales; family Burkholderiaceae_C; genus Thiomonas. The sequence continues at coordinate 1,032 of JAJTBQ010000266.1, read as the reverse complement.
CCCACACGCTCGTTGAGCCAGTCGATCCCGCGGGATAGGGCAAGTAAGGCGTTCAAGACATCTCCCGATTGTTTTGTGAACGGTTATGTGTCGGCTGTCTATAGGCGCTGGCCTGTCGTGCTCCGGTGGCTTTGCACGACAGACCTGCAACAGTCCGCGGCCGAAGTATAAAGATGTAACAGGCGCCCACGGAAAATCCCGGCCCCGGGTTTGCCCGGGGTTGGCGAGTGAAGCAGTCCTGCGCGCGGTAAAGGTAATCGTCGCGCCCGATTGCGCGATGGACGCGGGGCGCGTCGCGTCAGCGAACGTCGATGCCGGGCACGCCAGGCTCAAGCGTGCCGATGACGGCGGCCTGGGCAAAGCCTTCCTTCCTGAAGGTGCTCAGGACCTCGTCGACGTGATCGGGTGCACACGCCACCAGGAGGCCCCCGGAGGTCTGCGGGTCGGTCAACAAGGTCTGGGCCAGGGAGGGCAGGCCCGGCGCGAGCGCGACTTCGGCGCCATAGCTGGCCCAGTTGCGTCCCGATGCTCCAGTGATCATGCCCGACGTGGCCAGCTCGACGACGCCTTGAATGATGGGTACATCGGTGAAGTTCAGCCGCGCCCTCAATTGTGAACCGCGGCACACTTCCAGCAGATGTCCCAGGAGGCCGAATCCGGTGACGTCGGTCATGGCGTGCACCCCGGCAAGCCCCGCAAGGTGCCTGCCGGGGGTATTGAGCTGCGTGGTGTTGGCGATCATGCGGGCGTAGCCCTCGGCGCCGAGGGCCTCTTTTTTGAGCGCAGCCGACTGGATGCCAACGCCCAGCGGCTTGCCCAGCACGATCACGTCGCCCGCGCGGGCGCTGTCGTTACGGCGGATCTGGCTGGGGTGAGCCAGACCCATGGCGACCAGGCCGTAGATGGGCTCGACGGAATCGATGCTGTGGCCGCCGGCGATGGGTATGCCAGCCTGTGCGCACACCGATTCGCCGCCGCGCAGAATCGCCGAGACGGTATCGAGCGGCATCACGCCAATGGGCATGCCCACGA
>JAJTBQ010000265.1 GCA_021286835.1 Thiomonas sp. | reverse complement strand
GCACCGCGAGACAGAGAATGAACAGCGTGGCGCGGCGACCGTCGGTCGTCGCGGAAATCTGAGATGGGAGGGTCATGACGATGGCTTGGCGTGGAGGAGAAGCCATCATTCCTCCGCGCTTGGGACCATGCTTCGGCGTACGCCGAAGCATGTGCCAGGCAAGGCGCCCAGAATTGGCGTCATGGACATTGCAACCGGAGAACGCCATGACGCTGACCTGTCTGATCCGCTACGAAATCGACCCCTTTCAGCTTGATGCCTTCAGGCAGTACGCCGAGAACTGGGGGCGCATCATTCCCGCCTGCGGTGGGCATCTGGTGGGGTACTTTTTGCCGCATGAAGGCACCAACGACGTGGCCTGGGGGCTGATCGCCTTCGAATCCTTGGCGGCCTACGAACGCTATCGCCTGCGTTTGAAGGCCGATCCGCAGGGAAGCGAGAACTTCGCGTTCGCACAGGCGCACCGCTTCATCTTGCGCGAGGAGCGCAGCTTCGTGTCGGTGGTCGACGGCACCTTGGGCATGCCGGCACATGCCCTGGAGGCCGGGGCATGATGGCCGTCATTTTCGAAGTGACGCCGCGCGAGGGGCGGCAGGACGACTATCTCGCCTCGGCGGAAGGGCTGCGTGCTCATCTGCAGCAGCTCGACGGCTTTCTCTCCATCGAGCGCTTCGCCAGCCTGTCGCAGCCGGGCAAGCTGTTGTCGCTGTCGTTCTGGCGCGATGAAGAAGCCGTTGCGCGGTGGCGCAGTCTGGACGTGCATCGGGCCGCGCAGGCGGCGGGGCGCAGCGACATCTTCACGGACTACCGCTTGCGCGTGGCCGCTGTTGTGCGCGACTATGGTTTGCATGACCGCGACCAGGCGCCTCCCGATTCCCGGCAGGTGCATGGCTGAGCAAAGCGCCATCAACCTTCACCCGCCTCCATGACCCACGACATCGACATCGCCCGCATCGCGGCCCTGGTGGGCGAGCCTGCGCGTGCGGCCATGCTGCTGGCGCTGGGCGACGGCCGGGCGCTGCCGGCGGGCGAACTGGCCGCGTGCGCAGGGGTGAGCGCGGCGACCGCCAGCGGTCATCTGGCCGCGCTGCGCGACGCTGGCTTGCTGAGCGCGAAGCAGCAGGGTCGCCATCGCTATTACCGGCTGGCATCCGAGCAGGTGGCGGCGCTGCTGGAGTCGCTGATGCTGGTGGCGGCCCAGGCTTGCGAGACGCGGACAACGTCGAGGGTCGACCCCATGCTGCAGGTTGGACGCACCTGCTACAGCCATCTGGCAGGCCGCTTGGGAGTGTCGATCTGCGACGGGCTGACAGCCCGGGGCGCTTTGCAGATCGAGGAGGATCTCGCGCATCTGACGCCGCAGGGCCTGGTGTTGCTGGGCCATCTCGGGCTTGATGCGGCACTGCTGCAGAGAAATGCGGTCAGCAGGACCTGTATCGATTGGAGCGAGCGGCGCCACCATTTGTCAGGGCCTCTGGGGGTGGCGATCTACCGCCGCTGCGTCGAACTGGGGTGGCTGCGCCATCACCTCGACAGTCGCGCCGTGAGCCTGACCGCGCGCGGCACACGCCAATGGGGCGCGTTCTTTGGCCGCATCGAAGATGGGGGCGTCACAACTTGATACTTTTGATCGGCCGAATACCGTCAGAATCGCCGCCGTGCGCGCCACAGAGCACGCCGCCACACCAAGGAGAAGACATGCAGTGCAAGCTTTCGGCCCGTGGCCTACGCGGGTTTTTCCTGGCCTTTTCGCTGTTCGGTGCCGCCCTGGCGACCGCGCAGGCGGCCAATCCGTCGATGTTGAACGATTTCAAGTTCGACGCGCCCACCTTCGTTCACCAACTCCCCTTCGCGCAGTACAAGATGGTGCTGCAGGTGAGTGAAGACGATCCTCAGCGCTGGGCCCTGGTGCTCAACAATGCCCAGAACGCGCTCGATTATTTTGGTCAGGAGAAGGTGCAGGTGGTGGTGGTCGCCTACGGCCCCGGCCTGCGCATGTTGCTCAAGGACAGCCCGGTGGCGCAGCGCATCGCGGCGCAGGATGCCGAAGGCATCGAGTTCGATGCCTGCCACAACACCATGGAAGGCATGGCGAAAAAACTCGGTCACCTGCCCGAACTCGTTCCGCAGGCGGTCATCGTGCCCGCCGGGGTGGTGCGCATCATGCAACTGGAGCATGCGGGTTTCGAGTATCTGAAGCCTTGAGCCCGTGGCGGCGCCCGTCACGGGTGGCGCCATACTATGCAGAGTATTTTTGTTTGATTTCAAGCAATTCATCGATTCGTTCGATGAAAAATGCGGGGATTGCCGCTGTTGCGGCGCCCCGCAACACTCCAGAATCCGCTCCTCACATGACAAGGGAGGAAGCGCGATGCACGTCGGGAAAAATCACGGGTTTCACCATGGGGTCAGGGCTCTGGCGGTCTGGATGCTGGGGGCCTGCGCCAGCCTGGCGCAGGCCATGGTTCTGCCGGGTCCGTTGGTGACGCCGCCCTGGCTTCACGAGCATGCGGCCAAGGTGCAGATCGTGGACGTTCGCGACAACCTCGATTCGTTGACCAACGATCCCAAATTCAGCACCGTCAAGGGCCAGAAGGTGCTGGACGAAGTCGGGGGCCACATTCCCGATGCGCTGTCGGTGAACTTCTGGGGCCTGCGCCAGAAGCGCGACATCCAGGGCCGGAAGGTGGATTTCCTCATGCCCACGGCCGAAGAGTTCCAGGCCAGCATGCGAGGCGTGCAGTTGCAACAGGACAAGCCCATCGTCGTCGTGCCGACCGGTGACGATGCCACCTCGCTGCAGGAGGCCGCCTTCTTCGCCTGGGAGTTGCAGGTGTTTGGTGTGCCGCCCGAGCAGATCGCCATTCTCGACGGCGGCATGCATGCCTGGATTTCCGCAGGCTACCCCGTGGACACCGATGCCATCGCTCCGATGACGTCGAGCAAGTGGACGGCCAAGCCGGCCGATCCCAAACTGCTGGCCACGACCGAGGATGTGCAGGCGGCCCAGCGCAGCCGCGCCCTGCTGCTCGACGCCCGCCCGCTGCCCCAGATCGTCGGCCTCGAGCGCACGCCTGTGGTGCCGCGCGCGGGTCGGCTGGCCGGTGCCCAGCCACTGCCCGCCGAGCTGTTCTACCGCAATGCGGACGATGGCTCCTGGCGCTTTCTGT
>JAJTBQ010000264.1 GCA_021286835.1 Thiomonas sp. | reverse complement strand
GGGCAGATTCTCGACCGCGTGGCCATGCTGCACCCCGAGGTCTTCGGGCGCCTGGCGCGGTTCTGCGACGCGCAGCAGGCCTTTGCCGATGCGCGTCTGCTGCGGCTCGATCAGGAACTGGCCTGGTATCTGGCCTGGATCGACTACACCCAGCGTTTCGAGCGTGCCGGGCTGGCCGTGTGCTTCCCCGAGTTGACGCCCGAACAAGGCCGTATCGACGCCCGCGAGGCTTTCGACATGGCGCTGGCCTGGCAGTGCCTGGACGGGCAGGTCGCGGTGGTGTGCAACGACGTGGCACTGCAGGGCGACGAACGCATGATCGTGGTCACCGGCCCCAACCACGGCGGCAAGACCACGCTGGCCCGTACCGTCGGGCAGTTGCATCACATCGCCGCGCTGGGGCTGACGGTGGGCGCGCGTAGCGCCACGCTGCTGCTGTGCGAGCTGATGTTCACCCACTTCGAGCGGGTGGAAGACATCGGCAACCAGCGCGGCAAGCTGCAGGACGATCTGGTGCGCATGCATCGCATCCTGACGGCGGCCACGCCCCGCAGCCTGGTGCTGATGAACGAGATCTTTTCGTCCACCACCCTCGATGACGCGCTGTGGCTGGCGCGGCACGTCATGGCGCAGCTCTCGGCCATCGGCGCGGCCTGCGTGTTCGTCACCTTTCTCGACGAGCTTTCCACCTTCGATGCGCATACGGTGAGCATGGTGGGTGCCGTCGATGCGGACGATCCGACCCTTCGCACCTTCAAGGTGGTGCGCCGTGCGGCCGATGGCCAGTCGTACGCCATGGCGCTGGCGCAGAAGTTCGGCGTCACGCGGCAGCAGTTGCTGGAGCGCATTCCCGCATGAAAGCCCATTTGCTGTTTCCCGATCGCGACTTCGACTCCAAGGCCGACCCGCCGCCGCAGTGGCCCGTCGTGGCGCAAGACCTGGAGGTCGACACCCTTTTGGCCGCCATGGCCCAGGAGGATGCCTTTTTGCTCGATGTCGCCGCGCGCACGCTGATGGCCGCCTGCGGCGCGGGCGACGGCCGCGAAATCGCCTACCGGCAGGCGGCGCTGCGCGATGCGATCGACCATCCCGAGCAGGTAAAGGCGCTCTACGACCTGGTCGTCGAAGCCATCGAGAGCCGCAAGAAGCATCTCTTCGGCATGGGGCTGTTCGGGCGCTATCCCAGTTTCAATCTGCGCGGCGCGGTGGAGCTGTTGCAGACCTTCGTGCAGTACCTGCGCCGTCTGCGCCAGCAGGCCGATAGCCTGGCCGGCAGCTTCCGCTCGGAAGCCTTCGGCACACTGTTTGCAAGTCTGCAGCGCGACATCGGTGACGACTATTTCGACGCCGTGCAGGAGCATCTCGAAACGCTGCGCTTTCGCCACGGCGTGCTGCTCAGCGCCGGGCTGGGGCCGGGGAATGCGGGAAGCGGCTATGTGCTTCACGCGGGCAACGGCAGCCGCCCCGGCTGGCTCGCCCGTCTGCTGCATCAAACGCCGCCGCAATACACCTTCCGTCTGGCCGAACGCGACGAGGCCGGCGCCCAGGCCCTGTCCGAACTGGTGGATCGCGGCATCAACGACGTGGCCAGCGCCATGGCCCAGGCGACCGACCATGTGCTGAGCTTTTTCGAGCTGCTGCGCGCCGAGCTCGGGTTTTATGTCGCATGCCTCAATCTGCACGACCGGCTGTCCGCACTGGACGTGGCGGTCTGCATGCCCGAGTTTCAGCCCCAGGGCAGTCTGCGTCTACAGGCCCAGGCGCTCAGCGACCCCAGCCTTGCGCTCACCCTGCAGCGCGCGCCGGTGAGCAATGCGCTGGCGGCCGACGGCAAGACTCTGGTGGCCGTCACCGGGGCGAACCAGGGTGGCAAGTCCACCTTTCTGCGCTCGCTCGGGCTGGCGCAGCTCATGCTGCATGCGGGCCTGTTCGTCGCCGCCGAACGCTATGCGGGCGAACTGGCCAGCGGTCTTTACACCCACTACAAGCGCGAGGAAGACGCCGGTCTGCAGGGCGGCAAGCTCGATGAGGAGCTCGTCCGCATGGGCGAGATCGCCGATCTGATCCGCCCGGGTGGGCTGTGGCTGTCCAACGAATCCTTCGCCTCGACCAATGAACGCGAGGGTTCCGAGCTGCTGTTGCAGGTCGTCGATGCGCTGCGCCAGCGCGGCATCAAGGTGGCGCTGGTCACCCATCTGTTCGAGGCTGCCCGGCGCCTGCGGCAGCAACAGGCCGAACAGGTGCTGATGCTGCGCGCCGAGCGTCTGGACGATGGCAGCCGCAGCTTCAAGCTCGAAGCCGGAGAGGCGATGCAGACCAGCTTTGGTGCCGATCTGTACGCCGACGTGTTCGCGGCGGGCGTCGACTGAAACCGTTCTATCCCGATCGTGCCAGGGGCCGCGTGGCACTGCATAGGGCTGGCGATGCCGCCGCCATCAAGCCGGCATCAGCTACAGCCGCACTGGGCCGACCAGGACACCACATGTCCTGCGGGCACCATCTCCTGAATGCGCGGCAGCACGGCTTCGACGACTTCGGGCTCGTCGAAAAACTCCAGCACCAGCGGCAGATGCACGTTCAGCCGCAGCAAGTCGTCGGCATGCACCTCGCCCTTGCTGCCAAAGCCTGCCACACCGCGGAATACGGTCACGCCGTGCACCTTGTACTGTTCGTGCAAGAGTTTGAAGATGCTGCGCATCAGGTCGTGGTGATCGCTGTCCTTGTCGCCTTCCTTGATGTAGATGCGAACCATGGTGACGGATTTGGTGCTCATGTCGAGACTCCCATATTGCGTGACAGATAGGCGCCGAAGATGGCCGCCGCGATGGACAGCACCACGGAAGCGCCGATGTACAGACCGGCCTTCACCATCTCGCCGTTCTCGATCAGACCCAGCGATTCCAGCGAGAAGGTCGAGAAGGTGGTGTAGGCCCCCAGGCCGCCGGTGAGAATGCCGGTGCGCAATTCGGGGCTGAGGTTGATGCGCTCCAGGGTTTCGAAGAACAGGAAACCCATCAGGAAAGAGCCGAGGACGTTGATCGACAGCGTGGCGAAGGGGAAGGAGCGCCCCAGCACGCTCTGGACGACGATGCTCTGGCCGTAGCGCGCGAACGCGCCGATGATGGCGAAAATGGCGATGAAAACGTAGGTCATGCGGTACATCCAAAAAGGTTGGAGGTGAAGAA
>JAJTBQ010000263.1 GCA_021286835.1 Thiomonas sp. | reverse complement strand
CTGCACGATGCGTCCTGGCGCGTGTTTCCGCTGATGAACGCGGAGATGACGGCCTTCATCGAACGGCATCTGGGTGTGGACCGCGAAGAGGCCAACCGCATCCGCGCCCGCTTCTGGCAGCGCTATGGCGCCACGCTGCTCGGACTGATGCAGGAGCATGGCGTGAACGCCGCCCAGTTTCTGCGCGAAACCCACGACTTTCCCCACCTGCCGCACATGCTGCGCTGCGATGGCAGCGAGCGCGCGGCCCTGGCCCGACTGCCGGGCCGCAAGATCGTGCTGACCAACGCCCCGCGCGATTACGCCCGGCGCGTGCTGAAGACGCTCAAACTCTGGCCGCTGGTCGATGGCCTGCTCGCCATCGAAGATATGTGGATGTTCCGCAAACTTCGCCCCAAGCCTGACGCGCGCATGCTGCGCCATGTCCTCTCACGTCAGCGGCTGCGCCCCGCGCAATGCGTGTTCGTCGAAGACACGCCTGGGCATCTGCAGGCCGCCCGCCGCATCGGCCTGCGCGGCGCCTGGATGGTGCGCTACGCCCGTCGCGCGGCGCAACGCCGGCGCGATCTACCCATGGAGCGCACCGGCCTGCACGGCAAGCCCGATTTCGTCGCCGCGCGCATCCGCAGCCTGAACGAGCTGAGGCGGTGCTGAACACATTCTCGCGATGACGCGCGCCTGCCCGCGGGATGGAATGCAAGGCTGAGACAGCGCCGAAGCTCTCGAGGAAACGGCGAGCCGACCCCGGTGGCGCTCAGCTCGCATCCAGCGCGTCGCCCAGTTCCTTCGCGCGCTGGTCGGCCGCGTGCAGGGCGCGCACGATCGTCGCCTGCATCTCGGCCGCGTCGAACACGGCCAGCGCCGCTGCCGTCGTGCCGCCTTTGCTGGTCACATTGGCCCGCAGCGTCCCCAAGGACTCGCTGCTGCCCTGCGCCAGCACCGCCGCACCCGCCAAGGTGGCCAGGGCAAGCTCGCGCGCCTGAGCTTCACTCAGGCCAAGCTCGGCCCCGGCGCGGGTCATGGCTTCGGCCAGGTAGAAGGCATAGGCCGGGCCGGATCCCGAGACGGCCGTGACGGCATCGAGCAAGTCTTCGCGCGCCACCCAAACCCGCTGCCCCGCAGGGGCCAGCAAGGCATCGGCCAGGGCGCGGTCGGCCTCGGTGGCCTGGGCACTGGCAAACAGGCCCGTGATGCCCTGGCCGATCAGCGCCGGCGTGTTGGGCATGGTGCGCACCAGTCGCTGCGCCCCGGTCTGGCGCGCCAGCGCGCTGCAGCGCACCCCGGCCATGATGCTGACGTGCAGCGCATCGGCGAGATGGGGCCGGCATTCGGTGGCGGCCTGCGCGAATTGCTGCGGTTTCACGGCCCAGACCACGGCCTGCGCGTCACGCAGCTCGGCAGAGGGCTCCGCCAGCAGGCGGACGCCGGGGAAACGCTGCTGCAGACGCGCACGCTGTTCGGCAAAGGGTTCGACCACGCGCAGGTTCGCGGGCGGTGCACCCGCAGCCAGCAGCCCGCCGATGAGGGCGCTGCTCATATTGCCCCCGCCGATGAAGGCGATGACGGGCAGGGAGACGGAAGATTCGGCCGGGAGAGTCTGAGTCGTGTTCATGCGCACATTGTCCCAGCTTGTCGCGCAAGGCCCCATCCCCACCCCAACATCCGCGCCGCCATGAACCCTTCGAGACTCTTCCCACAAGCCGATGCCCGCAATTCACCGATAATTCCCGCTCCATGCGCGTCCTTGCCCTCGACACCAGCACCGAAGCCCTGAGCGTCGCGCTCAGCGTGGACGGCCACTGCCGCACCTGCGACGAGGCCGGCGGCCCCCGTGCCTCGCAGCGTCTGCTGCCCTTGTGCGCCGAACTGCTGCAGACGGCCGGGCTTGAGTTCGCCGACCTCGACCTGATCGGCATGGGCGCGGGACCGGGGGCCTTCACCGGTCTGCGCACCGCGGCCTCGGCCGCGCAGGGTCTGGCCTACGCTCTGGCCATTCCGGTGGCCCGGGTCGATACGCTCGAAGCCCAGGCAGAAACCGCTTTTGCCCGGAGCGACAGCTTCGGCGCGGCACTGGCCGACCCGGTGGAGGCCGAACCCGGCACCGTGGTTCTGGTGGCGAACGATGCCCGCATGGGCGAGTTGTACTGGGAGCTGTTCCGCGCGCAGGCCTCGGGCTGGCAGAGCCTGCACCCGCCTGCCGTGCAAAAGCCCGAACACGCGGCGCTGGCCTGGGCCGAAGTGCTGGCCGATCTCCCCGAACAGCTCGAATCCGGGACGCTCCCCAGACTGCTGGCCTGTGGCAATGCCTGGGCCGAACATGCCGACGATCTGTCGGCCGTCTTTGCCAGCCATGCCAGTGACAATCCCCGCCTGTCCGCCCTGCGACGTGCGGTGCTGCGCGCCGTGGCCTGCACCCCGTCGGCCGCCGCGGTGGCGCGGCTGGCCCTCCAGCAGCATGCCGCCGGGCTCAGCGTGCCTGCCGCGCTTGCCCAGCCCATCTATGTGCGAGACAAGGTGGCCCTGACCACGGCGGAGCGCGAACTGGCACGCGCCGCCCCATGAACGCCCGTCTGCGCCCGCACGACACGGCGGCACCGGCCGGCCAGCTTGCCCATGCGCTGCGGCCGATGACCGCAGCCGACCTCGATGCCGTGGAACGGATCGAAAACGTGCTGTACGACTTCCCCTGGAGCCGGGGCAATTTCGCCGATTCACTGACCGCGCAGTATCACGCGCAGGTCCTCACCGACTCAGCCGATACGGTCTGCGGCTATTTCGTGGCGATGCCCGGTGTGGAGGAGATGCACCTGCTCAATATTGCGGTGGCCCCACCAGTGCAGGGCCAGGGTCTGAGCCTGCTGATGCTCGATGCCGTGGCCTTGCTCAGCCGGGCCGACGGTGCGCTTCTGCTGTGGCTGGAGGTGCGTCCGAGCAATGTCCATGCGGTGCGCATTTACGAGCGCTACGGCTTCTATCCCATCACGCGCCGACGCGACTACTACCCCTCGCTGGATGCCCAGGGCCGCCCCTGCCGGGAAGATGCCCTGGTGATGTCGGCACAGGTGGGCGAGCTCCTGGAACGCCGCGGCCTGCGCCCGGCCTGATCGCGCCCTACCCATGACCGACCGTCAAGACACCGCACCGCTCACGCCGCAGACCCTGCGGTGGATGCAGGCGCTCGGCCTGGG
>JAJTBQ010000262.1 GCA_021286835.1 Thiomonas sp. | reverse complement strand
GCGTCGTCGAAAGCGCGGATCAGGGCATCCGCGTCGGCCTGGGTGTGGGCCGGGCTGGCCAGCAGCATGTTGTGGAAGGGGGTCAGCAAGACGCCTCGATTGATCAGCGCCAGCTGCAACGCGGGCTCCAGCGCATCGTCGAAGGCGGCGCGGGCCTCGCTGCCGTTGCGCGGGCGCTGCGCTGCGAACTGCACTTCGCAGCGCGCGCCGATGCGCGTCACCGTCCACTGCAATCCGTGGTTCTCGATCACGCGTTCCAGGCCGCCGGCCACCTGTTCGGCGATGGCGAACATGTGGGCATAGGCGGCGTCGGTCATGACTTCGGCCAGCATGGTTCGCATGAGTTGCAGGGTGAGCAGGCCGGCAGACAGGGTGGTACCGATGCCTGAATGCCCTGGCGCGGCGGCAGCCTTGACGGCCTGCATGCGAGCGCCGACCTCAGTGGTGAAGCCGTAGGCGGCGCCGGGCGTGCCGCCGGCCATGGGTTTGCCGAGGATGAGCACGTCGGGTTGCAGGCCGTTGGCGCGGCAGTAGCCGCCGGGGCCGCACGAGAGGGTGTGCGTCTCGTCCATCACCAGGAGTGCGCCGTGCTCTCGGGTGAGTTGGCGCACGGCGTCGAGAAAGCCGGGTTCGGGCAGGACCATGCCGATATTGGTGAGCACCGGCTCGGTCAGCACGCAGGCGACGTCGCCTGCGGCCAGCGCCGCCCTCAGGCCGTCGAGGTCGTTGAACTCGACCACCCGGGTGTAGGTGGTGAGATCGACGACCTGGCCCAGAAGGCTGGGGCGGGTGTGGGTGGCTCCGCTCGGGTCGAGATCGACGAACACATCGTCGACCGTGCCGTGATAGCAGCCGTTGAACACCACGATGTGTTTGCGCCCGGTGAGCGCGCGCGCCCAGCGCAGCACGAAACGGTTGGCGTCGCTGGCCGTGGCGGTGAACTGCCACATCGGCAGGCCGAAGCGCCGCTCCAGCAGATCCGCCACGTCGAGTGCGACGGTCGAGGGCAGCATGGTGGTGGCACCCGACGCGCCGTGCTCCGCCAATGTGCGGGCGATGGCCTCGGGGCTGTGGCCGAACATGGCGCCGGTGTCGCCCAGGCAGAAGTCGATGATGGCGTGACCGTCCACATCGAACAGGCGCGCACCTTGCGCTTTGTCCACATAGAGCGGCACGGGCGAAGGCGCATCGGCCATCCAGTGCAAGGGCACGCCGAACAGAAAGTGGCGCTGGGCCTGCTGGTGCAGCGCGGCGCAGCGCGGATGATCGGCCAGGAAGCGGGCGGTCTCGAGCGCGTGAAAGCGGGCGACGCGTTCGGCGGGGAGGGTTGTGGAACTCATGACGGTTGGCGTCGGAAGACGCTGTGGAAAACGGCTGACGCGCAGTATCGCGAAGCCTGCGGGGGCATGGCAAGCGCTGAAATGGCCCCGCGCGCGGTGGGCAAAGTGGTTCTATCGTTCGTGAAAAATTGGCGATATGGTTCGGACCGCTTGCAAGGCTTCATTGGCGTTGGGGCGGCGGTTCGTCCGCTGCCCGCTGAACTTCGCAGTCCGTTCACTTATTCAAAACATCATGGTTCAGCACGCTTTTGCCTATCTGTCGCAGCAAAGGTTCCTCGGCGCGGCTGCCTGCGCCGGGGAGGCGTCTTCCACCCGTTTCGGGGTGGCGGGCGTGGCCTGGGATGGGGCGGTGACCAACCGCCCCGGCGCCCGATTCGGGCCGAACGCCATCCGCCAGGCCAGCCAGATGCTGTGCGATGCCACGCATCCGCTGTTCGACCTGTCGCCGACGGCCGAGATCTGCGATCACGGCGATCTTTATCTGCCCAACACCAGCCTGGAGACGATGCGCGCCGCGCTCGAAGCCCAGGCGCGAACGCTCCTGGCGCGTCAGCACATGGTGTGGCTGGGCGGCGATCACTCCATCACCCTGTCCTTGCTGCGGGCGCTGCGCGCAGTGCATGGGCAGCCGCTGGCGGTGCTGCACTTCGACGCGCATTGCGACACCTGGACCGACCATTTCGGTGAGCCATCGGGTCACGGAACCTGGGTTTACGAGGCGGTACAGGAAGGGCTGGTGGTGCCGCAGAGTGTCGTGCAGGTGGGCATCCGCTCGGCGGCGGAGCGGGCCGCGCGCGAGTACGTCAACACCATCGGCGGACGTGTGATCACCGCGCGCGAACTGCGCGGCCTGGAGAGCCCGTCGCAGCTGGCCCCGGTGACGGCCGATATCCGCGCCCGGCTGGCCGCGGCGCAGGCTCCGGTCTATGTCACGCTCGACATCGATTGCCTGGACCCGGCGTTCGCTCCGGGCACGGGCACGCCCGAACCCGGAGGGCTGAGCAGCGCCCAGGTGCTGTCGCTGCTCGAGGAGCTTTGCGCCATGCAGCTTCCCTTTGTCGGCATGGATTGCGTGGAGGTGTCGCCGCCCTACGACCACGCCGAACTCACCTCCAACATCGCCGCGCTCTGCGTCTGGACCTATCTGTGCGCGCGGCTCGCGGCGGAACCGTCCCCGCTGACCTGACTCTGGAAGGATCCCCCGCATGATGCGGCTGGAAGAACAGGCCCAGCGCCTGATCGAGAACTCGTATTACGTCGATTCGGCGCACGCCGCGCCGCGCCACGCGCCGCTCGAAGGCGAGGAGCAGGCGGATGTGTGCATCGTCGGCGGCGGCCTGGCCGGGCTTTCGGCCGCGCTGGAACTGCGCAAGCGCGGCATGCAGGTCGTGCTGCTCGAAGGGCGGCACATCGGCTGGGGTGCCTCGGGCCGCAACGGCGGCCAGGCGCTGGCGGGCTACGCCAGCGAGATGGAGCCGTTCGAGCGCCAACTCGGGGCCAAGAGCGCGCACTTCGCCTGGGAAATGTCGCTTGACGCCATCCGCCTGATGCGCAGCCGCATCACCGACTACGGCATCGACTGCGACTGGACGCCCGGCGCGATGAGCGTGGCGGTCACGCCCAAGAAGGCCCGCGCCCTGCATGCCTGGGCCGAGCACATGCAGCGCGAATACGGCTACACCCATCTGCAGAGCTTCGACGCCGAACAGACCCGCAGCCTCATTGCCAGCAAACGCTATTGCGCCGGGGTGCTCGACGATTTCGGCGGCCATTTGCACCCGCTCAACTACACGCTGGGACTCGGCCGCGCCGCCGTGGCCGCCGGCGTGGTGATGCACGAGCAATCGCC
>JAJTBQ010000261.1 GCA_021286835.1 Thiomonas sp. | reverse complement strand
CATCAGTTCGGCACCACTGCCGCCGCCTACCTCACCAGCACCGTGCATGCGCAGGGACAGGACCTGCAGCGTCTTGGCGCGATGGTGCAGCAAGCGTCCCCCTGCCGCGCACTCGACCTCGGTTGCGGGGCCGGGCACGCCAGCTTCGCCCTGGCGGCCGCCGGCGCGCAGGTCACCGCCCTGGACCTGTCGCCCGAGATGCTCGCGATCGTGGCGCAAGAGGCGACAGCCCGCAATCTGCACGGGCTGCAGACCTGCCAGGGGCCGGCCGACAAGCTGCCGTTTGCCGATGCCAGCTTCGATCTGGTGGTCACCCGGTTCTCGGCCCATCACTGGCCCGATGTCTCCGCCGCACTGCGCGAAATGCGCCGGGTCGTCCGTTCCGAGGGCACGCTGATCGTCATTGATGCCGTGGCCCTGGAATCGCCCCTTTGCGACACCCTGCTGCAGACGGTGGAGTTGTTGCGCGACGCCTCCCACGTGCGCGACTACCGCGTATCGGAATGGGCGGCCATGCTGGACCAGGCTGGCTTTACCGCACCCCGGACGGATGACTGGACTCTGACCATGGACTTCGCCTCGTGGGTGGCGCGCATGCGCACCCCGGAACTGCGCGTGCAGGCCATCCGCGACGTGCTGGCCCGGGCGCCGCTGGAGGCGCGGCAGGCCATGCGCATTCAGACCGACGGATCGTTCGATCTGTCCGTGGCGTGGATGCAGGCCCAGCCCCGCGCGGGTTCGGGTCGCGCCCATTAAAATCGACCGTTCATGACAAGTTCTGCGCACCCGATGCGCCAGACGCAGGAGAAGCCAATGGGCCGTACGCTGTACGACAAATTATGGGACGAGCATGTGGTGCGTACCGAGGAAGACGGTACCGCGCTGCTCTACATCGACCGCCACCTGGTGCATGAAGTCACCAGCCCGCAGGCCTTCGAAGGCCTGCAACTCGCGGGCCGCAAGGTCTGGCGGGTCAGTGCCAATCTGGCCGTGGCCGATCACAACGTGCCCACGACCGACCGGGCCGAGGGCATCGCCGATCCGATATCAAAGCTGCAGGTCGATACGCTCGACGCCAACTGCGCCGCCAACGGCATCACCGAGTTCCGCATGAACGACCGCCGCCAGGGCATTGTGCATGTCATCGGTCCCGAACAGGGCGCCACGCTGCCGGGCATGACGGTGGTCTGCGGCGATTCGCACACCAGCACCCACGGCGCGTTCGGAGCACTGGCCTTCGGCATCGGCACCAGTGAAGTCGAGCACGTGTTGGCCACCCAGACCCTGCTCGCACCCAAGATGAAGAACATGCTGGTGCGCGTGGACGGGCCGCTGCCCGCGGGCTGCCGCGCCAAGGACATTGCGCTGGCCGTTATCGGCAAGATCGGCACCGCCGGGGGCACGGGCTACACCATCGAGTTCGCCGGCAGCACCATCGCCGCCCTCAGCATGGAAGGCCGCATGACCTTGTGCAATATGGCCATCGAAGCCGGGGCGCGCGCCGGGCTGGTGGCCGTGGACGACATCACCGTGAACTATGTGCGCGGTCGTCCCTTCGCGCCCACCGGCGTGGCGTGGGACATGGCGGTGCAGTACTGGCGCGGCCTGCATTCCGACGTCGATGCGACGTTCGACCGCGTGGTCACGCTCGATGCGCGCGAACTGGTGCCGCAGGTCACCTGGGGCACTTCGCCGGAAATGGTGCTGCCGATCGACGGCCGCGTGCCCGATCCCGACAAGGAAAAGGACGCCAACAAACGCTCGGCGATGGAGCGTGCGCTGACCTATATGGGCCTGGAGCCGAACAAGGCGGTGGCCGACATTCGCATCGACAAGGTGTTCATCGGTTCCTGCACCAACTCGCGCATCGAAGACCTGCGCGACGCGGCCCATGTGGTGGCCGGACGGCATATCGCGGCGAATGTGCGGCAGGCCCTGGTGGTGCCGGGATCGGGTCTGGTGAAGGCGCAGGCCGAAGCCGAGGGGCTGGACAAGATCTTCAGGGCCGCGGGCTTTGAATGGCGAGAGCCCGGCTGCTCCATGTGTCTGGCCATGAACGCCGACCGCCTGGAGCCTGGTGAACGCTGCGCCTCCACCTCCAATCGCAACTTCGAAGGACGGCAGGGGGCCGGCGGCCGGACCCATCTGGTCAGTCCAGCCATGGCGGCGGCCGCGGCCATCGCCGGACATTTTGTCGATGTACGCAAACTCTGACGAATCATCCCGTCCTTTTTTCAGGAGATCGAAATGAAACCTCTGCTGTCCCTGCTTCTGCTTGCCGCCTCGCTGCTCTCCCTGACCGCCTGCAATACCGTGGCGGGCGTGGGCCAGGACCTCAAGGCGGGCGGCCAGGCCATCACCAATGCGGCTGACAAGTCGAAATAACACCCGAACACCGCGGTAACGCGGAAACGCACCATGGAAAAATTCGTCGTCCACAAGGGACTTGTCGCGCCAATGGATCGCGACAATGTCGATACCGACGCCATCATCCCGAAACAGTTCCTGAAGTCGATCCGCCGCAGCGGCTTCGGCCCGAATCTGTTTGACGAGTGGCGCTATCTCGATCATGGCGAGCCGGGGCAGGACCCCGCTTCGCGCAAGCCCAATCCAGATTTCGCGCTCAACCAGCCTCGCTATGCCGGTGCCAGCATTCTGCTGGCGCGCGACAACTTCGGCTGCGGCTCCTCTCGCGAACACGCGCCCTGGGCCTTGCAGCAATACGGCTTTCGCGCCCTGATCGCCAGCAGCTACGCCGACATCTTCTACAACAACTGCTTCAAGAACGGCGTGTTGCCTATTCAGCTGTCGAAGGCGCAAGTGGCGCGGCTGTTCGACGAACTGTATGGCTTCGTCGGTTACTCGCTCACCATCGATCTGCCGCGGCAGGTGGTGGTCAAGCCCGATGGCAGCGAGCTTGCCTTCGAGGTGGGCGACTTCCGCAAGCACTGCCTGATCAACGGGCTCGACGACATTGGCCTCACCCTCGGTCATGCACAGGACATCCGCGCCTACGAGGCCGAGCGCCTGGCGCGCATGCCCTGGCTCGACAACCGCATCCTCTGACGCGCTTTCCCCATCTCACGCGACCACTTCCTCATGAACATTGCCGTATTGCCCGGAGACGGAATCGGGCCCGAAATCATTGCCGAAGCCGTCAAGGTGCTCAAGCGCGTTGCGCAAGACGGATTCGATTTCAC
>JAJTBQ010000260.1 GCA_021286835.1 Thiomonas sp. | reverse complement strand
GAAGCCGGCTTGACGGCCGATGCTGCCGCGCTCGGGGCAGCCGCTGGTTTCGGCGCTGAAGCAGGCAGAGGGCTCTTGACCGGCACGGTCACCGCTTCGGCGGCCTTGCTGGCAACCGTCGCAGCGGGCGCCGCAACCTGGGGCTTCGCCGCGGCGACAGTCTGCGCCTGCTGGGACAGCGCCTTGAGCTCGTCGACGTTCTTCTGCAGCTGCTTGATCTTTTCTTCGTCCAGCGCGGCCTGCTTCTTGTCGGCGATCTGCTGCGCCTTCTGCGTGCCCGCCACATCCGCCTTGCTCAGCTTGAGCTTGTTCTCGGGCTGGGCGCCGGTCGACGCGGGTTCCTGAACCTGGGCCTGAACCTTGCCTGTGGCTTCACGCTGCGATTGGGCAGTCTGAGGCTTGGCTTGGCCGCCCATTTCCGCCAACCTGCGGCGGTAGGCGTTGAAACTCTCGCTTTGCGCCAGAACGAACCGGCGCGCTTCGGGCTGCGAGATGCTCTGTGCCTGTTCGGCCGTGGGCATTTGCAGCACCGAACCCGACTTCACCAGATTGATGTTGCCGTCGATGAAGGCCGATTGATTGGCCCGGTAGATCGCCGTGAGCATCTGGTCGAGCGAGACAGCCTGCACGCCAGCGGCGTTGGCGATCTTGCCCAGCGTGTCGCCGGGCTTGACCACATACTGGCCCGACGCCATCGTGGGCTTGGCCGCGGGTCTCTTCGCTGCCGTGGTTTCCGCAGGCGCCTTTTGAGCCGGCATCGGCGCGGGCTGCAGCGCAGGCGCGGTCATCGAGGGCGGGCTGGCCACCACAGGCGGCGCCGGAACGGCAGGTGACGGGGTTGCGGTTTGAACCGGCACCTGTGCCGAGCTTGGCGTTCCCTGGAAATTGGGCGGATCGAGCAGCAGGGTGTAATCGCGGCTCAACTGGCCGTTGGCCCACTGGGCGCGAATGAGCAGATCGAGAAAAGGCTCGTTGATCGGACTGCTGGATGTCACCCGCAGATAGGCGCGCCCGTCCGGGCTGCGCTCGAGCTTGATCTGAACGCCGGACAGTGCGCTGCTGTAATGAAGCTTCGCCGCCTGAAACGCATCCGGCGGGGCGACGCCCACACGCAGCGACGACGCCTCGTCGGCGCTGAGCTGGGTGATGTCGATTTCCGCTCGAAGGGGCTGGCCCAAGGCCGATTGCACCTTGACCCCCCCGAGGCCGAATGCGTAGGCCTGACCAGCAGTTGCGCCCAGGGCGATTGCCAGGGCCAGACGTCGAGTGTTCTGTCGCAGCATGTGGGCTGCCCCCCAATTTTTGATGATGTCGGATGCGCAATTCCCCTGCGGCTGCAGAGATAAATTGCGTCAAATTTCACCATATCATCAACAAATTAGGCTGACAAGTTGAGGCGCCAAGACAGGCCAATGCAAGCCGTTCAACTGTGGCATTCCGGCGATTCCTGAGGCGACGGAATGCTCTGGCTCAATGACGCTCGAGCAGAATGCGCAACATGCGGCGCAGCGGCTCGGCCGCCCCCCACAGCAGCTGATCGCCCACGGTGAAGGCGCCCAGGTAGTCCGGCCCCATGGCCAATTTGCGCAAGCGGCCGACGGGGATCTGCATGGTGCCCGTCACGGCCACGGGCGTGAGCTGCTTCATCGTGGCTTCGCGTTCGTTGGGTACGACCTGGACCCAGGCGTTATCGGCCGCGATCATGCCTTCGATCTCGTCAAGGGGCACGTCCCTCTTGAGCTTGAAGGTCAGAGCCTGACTGTGGCAGCGCATGGCACCGACGCGCACGCAGAATCCATCGACCGGTACGGCGGGGGAACCGAAGCCCGCGCCCTGTCCCAGTATTTTGTTGGTCTCGGCGCCAGCTTTCCACTCTTCGCGCGACACGCCGTTGCCGAGGTCTTTGTCGATCCACGGAATCAGGCTGCCGGCCAGCGGCACACCGAAATGCTGGGTCTGCGCGGCATCAAGCGCCTTTTGCTGAGCCAGCACGTCGCGATCAATGGCCAGGATGGCGGAGGCCGGGTCGTCCAGCAGCGCTCGCACCGAACCGTTGAGCGTGCCGAATTGCGTGAGCAGTTCGCGCATGTGCTGCGCGCCGCCGCCCGAGGCCGCCTGATAAGTCATGCTGGTCATCCACTCCACCAGACCTGCCTTGTAGAGAGCGCCCACGCCCATGAGCATGCAGCTCACGGTGCAGTTGCCGCCGATCCAGTTGGCGCCGCCCTTGGCCAGGGCTGCATCGATGACCGGGCGATTGACGGGGTCGAGAATGATCACGCAGTCGTCACGCATGCGCAGCGTGGAGGCAGCGTCGATCCAGTGGCCTTTCCAGCCGGAGGCGCGCAGCTTGTCGAACACCGCCGTGGTGTAGTCGCCCCCCTGCGCGGTGACGATGATGTCGCACCGGCGAAGCTGCTCCAGATCATGCGCATCGTGCAACTTGGTTTCGCTCTTCGCTTCCGCCGGGGCCTTGCCGCCAGCGTTGCTGGTGCTGAAAAACAGGGGTTCGATCAGATCGAAATCGCCTTCTTCGCGCATGCGTTGCATCAGCACGGAACCCACCATGCCGCGCCACCCCACCAAACCCACCAAAGTCGTTGCCATCATCTGTTCCGTTGTGTTGTGTTTGCAATGCCGCGATCAGCCCAGCGCGGCAAGCACCGCATCGCCCATCTGCGCGGTGCTGACCTTCTGCGTGCCGGGCGCATGGATGTCGGGCGTGCGCAGGCCTTGCGCGAGCGCCTTCTGCACGGCGGCCTCGATGCGGTCGGCCTGCTCGGCCAGCCCCAGGGAATGGCGCAACATCATGGCCGCGCTCAGGATGGTCGCCAGCGGATTGGCGATGCCCTGACCGGCGATGTCCGGCGCGCTGCCGTGGCTGGGTTCGTAAAGCCCTTGTCCCTTTTCGTTCAACGACGCCGAAGGCAGCATGCCGATGGAGCCGGTCAACATCGACGCCTCGTCGCTGAGGATGTCGCCGAACATATTGCCGGTGACGATGACGTCGAATTTCTTCGGCGCCTTGACGAGCTGCATCGCGGCATTGTCGACGTACATATGGTCGAGCTGCACGTCCGGATACTGCTGGCCGACTTCGGTGACGACGTCTTTCCAGAACTGGAAAGTCTCCAGCACATTGGCCTTGTCCACGCTGGTCAGGCGCTTGTTGCGCCCCTGCGCCGCCTTGAACGCCACATGCGC
>JAJTBQ010000259.1 GCA_021286835.1 Thiomonas sp. | reverse complement strand
CCGCCCGGCGCGATGAACAACAAACCGGTATTGCGGTAACGCCAGACTTCGCCCAGACCGCGGCCGACCTCGGCCAGCGTGGGCGCCTTGCGCGTCGGCAGAAAACCCTCGTAGCCCAATTCCTCCGGCCTGTTGCGGATGCGCAGCAATGCCAGCAGCGACAAGCCCAGACACAGCACCCCGACCGCGCCAAGCACCCAGCGCCAGCCGAAGCTGTGCGACAGCATCAACAAAGGCGCCTGCGCCAGCACCGCGCCGAGCGTGCCCAAGGCCAGCGACAAGCCCGACATGGTGCCGAACACGCGTGGCGCGAACCAGGCGGCCGAAAGTTCCAGCAAGGAGACCCAGGCCACCCCATGCCCCAGGCCGATCAGGGCGCGCGCCACCGCCGCCGATTCGAAGCTGCCGGCCATCGCGAACAACAGAGCCCCGATCCCGGTGATGGCCTGGCCGACCACGATGAGCATCTTGGGGCCGAATCGATCGTTGGCGATCCCCGTCGGAATCTGCGAGGCGGCATAGAAATAGAAATAGAACGACGCCAGATTGCCCAGTTGCGCGGCATTGAGATGAAAATCCCGCATCAAATCGACATTGAGCACCCCCGGCGTGACCCGCAGAAAGAACCCCACCATATAGGCCGCGGCGCCGATGCCCCAGAACAGCAGGGCCAGACGAACTGGGGGATGACGGAGAGCGTGGGTCATGGACGGCGGCGAGAAAAGCGTGTCAGCTTACTCAAACTGGCGCCGCGCAACGGTTTCTTCACCTGAATGACGGGCGAGCCTTATCCGGCACGGGCCAGGGTGAAGATTCTTTTTATTGTGTTGAATCAAAACCTTGGGAATTGATATTCATAGACTCCAAACTATGAATATCGTCCCTCAGCCCACCTCGACAGCGTCGAATCTCATCCTGCCGACGCCGCAGCACCGGCTCGCGCGGCTGGAGCGCATGGCCGGGGGCGATGTGGTGCGCATTCTCAAGGCCCTGGCGCACCGCGAGCGCCTGGCCATTCTTTGTCTGCTGCTTGATGGCGAGCGTTGCGTGCGGGAGCTCGAACACGAAGTCGGCATGCGTCAGGCAGCCCTGTCGCAGCAGCTGGCCAAGCTGCGCGCCGAGAACATCGTCGAAGCCACCCGCCGCGGGCGCTTCGTGCACTACCACATCAAGAGCCAGCAGGTGCTCAACGTGGTTCGCGCGCTCTGCCCCGCCGAATAAGGCCGGGCCAAGGGGCGCCTCGGAAGTCCGACGAGCATGGCCGGACTCCGGCACGCGCTCACCAAGTGCCGTGCAGCCCCCAGTACACGATGAACACAAGTACCAGGGTGGACACCGCCCAACCCCAGGGCGGCATCATGCCCCACAGGCGATCAAGCACGCCGGCACCTTCGTCCACCGGAAGCTGCCCGCGCATGACCTGATCGAAACGGGAAAAAAACGTCTCCGTCAGGCTCTGCGCCGTGCTGTCGACCATGCCCTTGCCCAGTTGCCCGATGGCGCCACCCACCTCAGCCGCGGCCTGGTAGTTCATCTGCGTGCCGCCGTCGTCCGTCGGCTGCAGGGCCACCAAGGCGCGTCCCAGGCCGAACCCCGCGCTTCCCGCATTGCCTTCGAAACGCAGCACATAGCTGTGCGGCGGATTAGGATCTTCGAGCGTGAGCGTGCTGCTGAAGCGGGTCTTGAATCCGCCCACGGCCAGCACCTGCACGACCTCGAAATGGCCGGACCCGGTATCCGTGATCGATTCGCAACCTGGAATGCAGGCCTTGAGTACCTCCGGGTTGTTGAGCGCCTCCCAGGTCTTCTGCGGGCTTGTCGGCAACAACCATTTCCCTTTGACATCCATTCCAGCCTCCATGTCGTCTGACCGTTGCCGCATCGATTTCAAACTGCGCGGCAGACAGGCATATATCAAGCGCTACTTATATTCTGTGGGCGGTGGCAGATGCAAGCTGCAACGCAGCAAAATCGGGTAACTCCTAATCGGGGCATTACGGATCGTCATGGTCCGGCGACTTTCTGCAGCGCATTGGCGAAGGTCTACACTGACCGGCTCTGCGGCTTCTCTGGACTGACCACCATGCAGATCACCGTGCTCGACGACTATCAGGATGCTGTGCGCAAACTCGACTGCGCGCAGCAGATCGACGGCCACGATCTCAAGATTTTCAACAACACCGTCAAAGGCGTGGGCCAGCTCAGTGTGCGTCTGCGCGACACGCAGGCGCTGGTGCTGATCCGCGAGCGCTCGGTACTGACCCGGCAATTGCTGGAGAAGTGTCCCAAGCTCCAACTCATAGTCCAGACAGGACGGATCGGCCCGCATGTGGACGTGCAGGCCTGCACCGAACTGGGCATTGCGGTCGCGGAGGGACAGACCGATCCGGGCGTCACCGCGGAATTGACCTGGGCGCTGGTGCTGGCCGCCATGCGTCGGCTGCCGCAATACGTCGCCAGCCTCAAGCATGGTGCATGGCAGCAGGCCGGTCTGAAATCGCAGTCGATGCCGCCGAATTTCGGCCTGGGGCAAAGACTGGGGGGCAAGACGCTGGGTCTTTGGGGATACGGACGCATCGGCCAACGCGTGGCCCGGTACGGCCAGGCCTTCGACATGCAGGTGCAGGTCTGGGGCAGCGAGGCCTCGCGCGCGCTGGCGGCGGCGCACGGGTTCAAGGCAGCGGCTTCACGGGAGGATTTTTTCGCCAGCAGCGATGTGCTCAGCCTGCATCTGCGCCTGAACGACGCCACGCGTCATCTCATCACCCTGGCCGACCTGTCGCTGATGCAGCCCACGGCGCTGCTGGTCAACACCGCCCGCCCCGAACTCCTCGCGCCCGACGCCCTTGTGGCCGCGCTCAACCGCGGGCGACCGGGTCTGGCCGCGGTGGATGTCTTCGAGGCCGAGCCCATCCTGCAGGGCCATCCTTTGCTGCGACTCGAAAACGCCATCTGTACCCCCCACATCGGCTTTGTCGAGCAGGCGCACTATGAGCAGATGTTCGCCCAGGCGTTCCAGACCATCCAGCAGTTCGCCGCGGGCGATTTGAGCGCCGTGCTCAACGCGCAAGGGCTCATCCCACGGCGAGGCTGAACCTGCGCTTCGGCGCTATTTGCCGATACAGAAGCTGGAGAAGATCGCGCCGAGCAGATCGTCGGGGGTGTATTCCCCGGTGATGGCCATCAGCGCCTGATGCGCCAGTCTCAGCTC
>JAJTBQ010000258.1 GCA_021286835.1 Thiomonas sp. | reverse complement strand
AGACCGTGGACAGGTTTTCTTATACGTGGACAGTTTTTTAATAGCACCAACATGATTTTGAAGGAAGGATCAACCACCTTCAAAACACGCTGCCCGGCCCGCTCGGCCCTTGAAAGTCCCAGGTCTACGGCTTCATCGACGCTATTCGATTGTGGGCGTCCAGGAGCGCGATGCGAGGACGGAAGGTGCGCGCCGTGGCGTCGTCCATCGGTGCATAGGTGCAAATGATGAGCAAATCGCCCAGGGCCGCATGACGTGCAGCGGAGCCGTTGAGTGTGATGCGACCGCTGCCATGCGGCTCGACGATGGCGTAGGTGCTCAGTCGCGCCCCGTTGGTCACGTTGTAGATCTCGATCTGCTCACCCGGCAGAATGTCGCAGGCCTCCAGCAAGGCCTGATCGATTCCGCACGATCCCTCGTAATGCAGGTCGGCGCCCGTCAGCGTGGCACGGTGCAGTTTGGCGCGCAGCATGATGCGGTCCGCTGGCCGCGTGTTGGGAGTCTTTGACATGGTTTCGGCCCAGGTTCTCTGGGCATGCAAGATTCGTAGAGCCGCTTACTTTATCGCGACCATGGCGGCGCTTCCGGCCATGGGGCCGCGGCGAGCGGCCCGCTGCACCGCCTCTGATCTGCAGCTCCCGTGCCTTCGGCGCCCGCTGCGAGCGCCGAAGGCATGGATATTCCGATACGCTTGGGGACCGGTCGGACGCCCTCGCGATCACCCGCTCCACCGCACCCCAGCCCCCTCGTCGCCCCATGAGCCGCCCTGCCTCCGATCTCGCCCCCACGCTCGATGCCCTATGGCGCATCGAGTCGGCGAAGATCGTGGCGCAGGTGGCGCGCATCACCCGCGATCTCGCCCTGGCGGAAGACTGCGCGCAGGACGCGTTGCTTGCGGCGCTGCAGACCTGGCCCCGCGATGGCATGCCCGACAAGCCCGGTGCCTGGTTGCTGACCGCCGCACGCCGCCACGCCCTCGACCGCCTGCGGCACACGGCCACGGCTGCGCCGCTGCACGCCAGGCTAGGCGCGGAGACCGACCTTCAACACGCCATTCGCGAGGCCGATCACGCCGATGCGGTGGACCGCGCGATCGACGACGACATTGGCGACGAGATGCTGGCCCTGGTCTTCACCGCCGCCCATCCCAGGCTGCCTCCAGAGGCCCGCGCCGCGCTCACCCTCAAGGTGGTTGGCGGTCTGTCGGTGGCCGAGATTGCGCGCGCCTACCTCAAGCCCGAGCCGACCATCGCGCAGCGCATCGTGCGCGCCAAGCGCCTGCTCGCCGAGGCGCATCTGCCCTTCGCAGTGCCGCGCGGCACTGAACTGGCCGAGCGTCTTCCCGTGGTGCTCGAAGTGCTCTACCTGATGTTCAACGAAGGTTACGCCGCCAGCGCCGGTGAGCACTGGACGCGCCCGGCGCTGTGCGAAGAAGCGCTGCGCCTGGCGCGGGTGCTCGCCGGTCTGCTGCCGCACGAATCCGAGGTGCATGGCCTGACGGCTTTGATGGAATTGCAGACCTCGCGTCTGGCTGCACGCGTGGACGACGCAGGCCGACCGATCCTGCTCGCCGAGCAGGATCGCAGGCATTGGGATGCGCTGCTGATTCATCGCGGCATCGCCGCATTGGCCCGCGCCGAAGCCGCCGGCGGCACGCCCGGCTACTACACCCTTCAGGCCGCCATCGCCGCCTGCCATGCCCGCGCGCCCCGCTTTGCCGACACCGACTGGAGCCGCATCGCGTCGCTCTACGGCGCGTTGTTGCGCGTTGCGCCTTCGCCCGTCGTGGCGCTCAACCGCGCGGTTGCCGTAGGCATGGCCGAAGGTCCGGCGGCCGGGCTGGCGCTGGTCGAAACCCTGAGCGACGTTCGCGAATTGCTCGACTACCCGCTGCTTCACGCGGTACGCGGCGACCTGCTCGACAAGCTCGGCCAGAAGGCTGCGGCCCACGCCGCCTTCACGCGCGCCGCCAAGCTCGCGGGCAACGAGGCCGAACGCGGGCTGATGCGCGAGCGCGCCGCACGCTGCGGGCCGCCTAAGGCGACGCCAAATAAGTTGTCGTGATGGGGCGCGAAGGTCCGGCCCCATAAGCCACTTCATCTGCGCCTTGGGTCGAAATCCCACGCGCTGGCGCGTCGTGCAGATAGCTTGGGCTGTCTTGACGACCCCGGGAGACCTCGATGCGTTACCTTTTCTTCATCCCATCCAGCCCGGCGTGCGAAGCAGAAACCGCCTCGGTGACTGAGCCATGGTCCGACCGGGCGGCGACCATGGCGGTCTTTCACCAGCAACTGGCGCAGGCCGGGGTGCTGCTCGACGCCGGCACGCTCAGACCCAGCAGCGACGGCTGGCGCGTGCATTTCGGAGCCCATGGCGGGTGCCGCATCGAGAGCGGCCCCTTCCCCGATGCCAGCACGCTCGCTGCGGGCTACATCCTGATTCAGGTTGCCTCGCGCGAGGAAGCCCTCGAATGGTCGCGTCGCCTGCCGAGTCCGGCGGCCGACGGTCAGTCCGCCGTGGTCGAGGTCAGGCTTCTCAGAGCGTTCGGCGACCCCGGGTTGCCACCCCGGCCAGGCGCGGCGTAAGGTTGTGACGCTCACACCGGTGTCGATTCCAGCCGCCGTCGCGCGTCGTGTCGATATCAACCCTTCAAGGGCCACCCCACCGAGGAGATTCTCATGAACCCCAGCGTCCCCGCCATTCCGCCAGGCATGCACAGCCTCACGCCTCATCTCGTCTGTCGCAATGCCCCTGCGGCGATGGACTTCTACGTCAACGCCTTCGGTGCGCGCGACAGCGGCCGCCTGCTCAGCCCGGACGGCAAGCTCATGCACGGCATGATGTTCATAGGCGACTCGGCGCTGATGCTTGTTGAAGAAAATCCGCAGTGGGGCATGCAGAGTCCGCTCGGCTTGAACGGCACGCCGGTGATCGTCCACCTCTACGTGGAGGACGTCGACGCCACCATGGCGCAGGCGGTGCAAGCTGGCGCGACCATGGTGCTGCCGGCCGACGACATGTTCTGGGGCGACCGCTACGGCCAGGTGCGCGACCCGTTCGGCCATCTTTGGTCGGTGGCGACCCATATCCGCGACATGCGCCCGGAAGAGATCGTCGCTGCCTCGAAACAAGACTGCGGCGGCGCGAACTGATCGTCCGTCCACGAATGCCGTCAACGCCTAGTGAGCGCCCCCAGTGCCGGGCTGCGCCCAGCCCGCCCCCC
>JAJTBQ010000257.1 GCA_021286835.1 Thiomonas sp. | reverse complement strand
CCCGGAGAGATCCATGCAACTCACCAGCCCCGCCTTCACCGATGGTCAGCCGATTCCCCCGCAGTACGCCTTCTGCAAACCCTCGGGAGTGGGCCATGTGGCCCTGTCGCAGAACTTCAACCCGCCGCTGGCCTGGTCGGGCGTGCCCGAACGCGCACAGAGCCTGGTGCTGATCTGCCACGATCCAGACGTGCCCAGTCGGGCCGACGACGTCAACCTAGAAGGTCACATCGTGCCTCCCGACCTTCCTCGCGTGGACTTCTATCACTGGCTGCTGGTGGACATTCCGGTGACTTGTACGCATCTCGACGAGAAGGCCTTCAGCAACGCGGTCACGGCGCGCGGCAAGGCCGGCCCGGCCTGCGCCGACGGCATGCGTCAGGGCGTGAACGACTACACGGCGTGGTTCGCCGGCGATCAGGACATGGCGGGCCAGTATTTCGGCTACGACGGCCCCTGCCCGCCGTGGAACGACAGCCTGCTCCATCACTACATCTTCACCCTCTACGCCCTCGACGTGCCGCGCTGCCCGGTCGACGGGGTCTTCGGCGGGGCACAACTGCGCGCCGCCATCGCCCCGCATGTGCTGGCCCAGACCAGCCTCACCGGCACCTACACCCTCAACCCCGCCTTGCGCTGATCCATGCCCGACACCCCCGACAAGCCCGACGCCCCGACCGCGGAGCCCTCGAAGAAAACACGCGGCATGAACGTGCAGCTCAGCGGCCTGCTGGGCATCGTCATCGCCATCGTGGTGCTCGTGGGCATCTTCACCCTGCTGCGCGACCGCCTGGTGAACCAGCCCGTGGATGCCCCGCAGCTGCAGCTCGCCAACGACAGCCCCTGCATGGCCGACGGCATCAAGGCGCTGGCGGCCAGCGGCAAGGCCATCACCTACGGCCAGCTCGGCAACCTGAAGAAACAGTGCGGGGAAGACGGCGAGTGAAGCCGGCGCGCGATCAGCGCGCCATCGGCGGGACGATGCGCGCAAACTGCGCCTGCACCCTGAGGCCCGTCCCCGACGTGGGATGCGGCAGTTCGCTCAGCGTGATCTCGGCCCCGTGCTGGCGCGCGATCTCGCGCACGATGGCCAGGCCCAGCCCGCTGCCTTCGCTGCCGTTGTCGAGAATGCGATAGAACGGCTCGAACACCTGAGCGCGCTCCGCTTCGGGAATGCCCGGCCCGCTGTCTTCCACCTGCAACAGCACCAGCGGCTCGACTCGCGGCCCCTCCCCCATCGCGCCCCGCAGCCGCAGTGTGACGCTGCCTCCGGGCGGGGTGTAGGTGATGGCGTTGTGCAGCAGATTCTTAATCAGCTCTTGCAGCAACAGGGCATTGCCGCGCACCTGCAGCGGCAGGGGCGGGCTGTCGAATTCCAGTTCGAGGTTCTTGTCCAGCGCCAGCATGGCCAGCTCCTGCATGGCCTCGGCCGCGGGCTGGCGCAGATCGATGGTCTCGAACACCGCCCGGGCCGCACCACCCTGGTTCTCGGCGCGGGTCAGGGCCAGGAGCTGGTTGACCAGGCGGGTGGTGCGTTCCACGCTGCGGCCGATCTGCCGCAGGCTGGCGCGCAGTTCCTCCGGGTCGGTTTCGCGCTGCGCCAGTTCGGCCTGCATGCGCAGGCCGGCCAGCGGCGTCTTGATCTGGTGGGCCGCATCGGCGACAAAGCGCTTCTGGGTCTGCAGCGATTGCTGCAGGCGGGCAAACAGGCTGTTGATCGAATCGACGAGGGGCGCGATTTCCTCGGGTGCCTCGCGCTCGTCGATCGGGCTGATGTCATCGGCGCGGCGACGGCGGATGCGCGCCTGCAGTTCGTTGAGCGGCGCAATGCCCTGCCCCAGTCCGAACCAGACCAGCAGGATGAAGATCGGCACCACCACGAATTGCGGCAGGATGACGCCCTGCACGATGTCGCGCGCCAGCCGCGTGCGGGCGTCCATGCTCTGCGCGACCTGCACCAGCACCGGCATGGCGCGGGCCGCCCCGGGCGCGGCGGGAGGCCAGACCCAGGCCGCGGCCAGACGCACACCGCGGTCGCCCATCTCGCCGTCGCGCCAGGACACCGTGATCGCCGCACTGGCATGGCTGGGGGGCAGGCTGGGCGGAGACATCAGCTCATGCGTCCCGGCCAGCAGCGCGCCAGTCGCGCCGCGCACCTCATAGGCCAGAATGCCCCCGGCCGGCGGCTGCCGCAGGGTCTGCTGCCACAAGGCCGACTGCACCGCGCCCTGGGCGCCATGCATCTGCACCTGCACAGCGAGCTGTCTGAGCGTGTGCTCCAGTGCCGCGTCGTAAGGCCTCGCGGCAATGGCCTGCGCCACGAGATAGGTGATGCCGATGGACAGCGGCCACAGCAGCAGCATGGGTGCGAGCATCCAGTCGAGAATCTCCCCGAACAGCGAGCGTGAATGCCGCCTCCACCGCTTGCGCTCAGGCGCAGCCGGGGCCTGCTCCGGGGAAGCTTCAGACATCGGGACGGACGGCCTCGGACGTCTGCGCGGCAGGGGCGATTTTCTCCAGGCAGTAGCCCAGGCCGCGCACCGTGGCGATGCGCACCGGGCCGACCTCGATCTTCTTGCGCAGCCGGTGCACATAAACCTCGATGGCGTTGGTGCTCACCTCCTCGCCCCAGACGCACAGATGCTCGACGAGCTGATCCTTGCTCACCAGACGGCCGGCGCGCTGCAACAGCACTTCGAGCAAGGTGAGTTCGCGCGCCGAGAGTTCCACCACATGGCCGTCGAGGGTGACCACGCGGCCGGTGATGTCGTACTGCAGCGGGCCGTGCTGGATGATGGCGCTGGCGCCGCCCATGCCCCGGCGGGACAGGGCCCGAACCCTGGCCTCGAGTTCCTGCAGGGCGAAGGGCTTGGCCATGTAGTCGTCGGCGCCCAGATCGAGGCCGCGCACCTTGTCTTCCACGCTGTCGGCTGCGGTGAGGATGAGCACGGGCACGGTGGTGCCGCGGGCGCGCAGTTTGCGCAGCACTTCAAAGCCCGACAGCCGCGGCAGCCCCAGGTCGAGAATCAGCAGATCGAAGGCGCTGGATTGCAGCGCCGCGTCGGCACTGTTGCCGTCGGCCACCTGATCGACGGCGTAGCCCAGCGCGCGCAGCGATCGCAGCAGCCCATCGGCCAGGACCCGGTCATCTTCGGCAATCAGTATCCGCATGCTTGTCTCCGCCCCGGTGTCTGGGCACCGCGCCCGGGAGCTTATGGCGCGGATTCTAGG
>JAJTBQ010000256.1 GCA_021286835.1 Thiomonas sp. | reverse complement strand
CTGCTCGACATGGCCCGCCTGCAGTCCGGCCAGGTCACGCTGCGGCAAGACTGGCAATCGGTCGAAGAGCTGGTGGGCAGCGCGCTGCGCGCCGTCGATGCGGCAGCGCTGGCGCAGCATCCGCTGCAGATCGACCTGCCGGCCGACTTCCCGCTGGTGCGCGCCGACGCCGTGCTGCTCGAACGCGTGCTGGTCAACCTGTTCGACAACGCGCTCAAATTCACCCCGCCCGGCACCCCGCTGGGGGTGCGCGCCCGCGTTCACGGAGCCGAGGTCGAGCTCACCGTCTGGGACCGCGGGCCGGGTCTGCCGCCGGGCCGCGAGCAGGCCGTGTTCGCGACCTTCACCCGAGGCGATCCCGAGTCGCCCATCCCGGGCGTGGGGCTGGGCCTGGCCATCTGTCGCGCCATCGTCGAAGCGCACGGTGGCCACATCACGGCGGCCAACGCCCCCGAGGGCGGGGCGGCGTTCAGCGTGCGCCTGCCGCTGCACGACACCCCGCCGCTCGAAGCCGCCGCCGAGTTGGGCACCGACCCCGCCGGGCCGACGTCATGAGCACACCCGCCAGCCTCATTCTGGTGATCGAAGACGAGGCGGAGATCCGCCATGTCGTGCGCGCGGCGCTCGAAGCCGAGGGCTGGCGCGTCTGCGAAGCCGACAGCATGGCGCGCGGACTGATCGACGCTGCCTCGCGCAAGCCCGATCTGGTCATCCTCGATCTGGGCCTGCCCGATGGCGACGGGCTCGATTTCATCCGCCAGTTCCGCGGCTGGAGCGGGGCGCCGCTGCTCGTGCTCTCGGCGCGTTCGGCCGAGACCGTCAAGGTGAGCGCCCTCGACCAGGGCGCCGACGACTTTCTCGGCAAGCCCTTCGGCGTGGCCGAACTGCTGGCGCGGGTGCGCGCCGCGCTGCGCCGCCCGCCCGTGAGCGACGCCGCGCCCGCGGCGCCCTTGCGCTTCGGCCGGGTCGAACTCGACCGCGTGCGCCGGCAGGTGCGGCGCGACGGCGAAGACCTGCGCCTCACCGCCGTCGAATACCGCCTGCTCTGCGCCCTGGCCAGCCGCCCCGGCCAGGTGCTCACCCACCGGCAACTGTTGCGCGAAGTCTGGGGCCCCGGCGCCGTCGAGCACGGCCACTACCTGCGCATCTACATGGGCCGCCTGCGCCACAAACTCGAAGACGACCCCGCCCGCCCACAACACCTGCTCACCGAGCTGGGCGTGGGCTATCGCTTCATGGCGGATTGAAGTGTTGTCTAGAACGGAATATCGTCGTCCATGTCGCTGAAGTCGCTCGCCGGCTTGCTGGCGGCCGGGGCGGGGGCGGGGGCGCGGCTGGGGGCGGGGCGGCTGGGGGAGGCTTCGCGGCTGCGGCTGTAGCCGTCGTCGTCTGCGCCGCCACCGCCACCGCCGCCGCCTTCACGGCCGCCGAGCAGTTGCATCTCTTCGGCGATGATCTCGGTGGTGTATTTCTCGATGCCGTCCTTGTCGGTCCACTTGCGGGTTTTCAGGCGGCCTTCCACGTACACCGGGCGGCCTTTCTTGAGGTATTCCCCGGCGATTTCGGCGAGCTTGTCGTAGAACACCACGCGGTGCCACTCGGTTTCCTCGCGCTTTTCGCCGCTGGCCTTGTCTCTCCAGTTGCGCGACGTGGCGATGGTGATGTTGCAGATGGCCGCGCCGCTGGGGGCGAAGCGGGTTTCGGGGTCGCGGCCGAGATTGCCGACGAGAATGACTTTGTTGACGGAGGCCATGAGGTGTCCTGGATTGCGGCGCCCCGCGGGCTGCGGGACGATGGCGGCAAGCATAGCGCCAGCCACGGCGCCAACGCGCGCGGCGGCGCCCCGGACAGGTCAGGCGTTCTGAGCCTGCGCCGGAGTGGCGTCGGCGTCGGCGGGTTTGTGCCGTTTGGGCGGCGGCTGAATGGTCGCGGCCACGATGAGCCACAGCGCCGCCAGCGCGGCGGCGACCAGGAACACGCCTTCCTTGGTGGTGTATTGGGCCAGCAGGCCGCCCACGGCGCCCCCGGCGAACAGGCCGAGCGACTGCCCGGTGTTGTAGATGCCCAGCGCGAGGCCCTTGCGGTTGGGCGGCGCGGTGCGCGACACCAGCGAGGGCAGCAGCGCCTCCATCACATTGAAGGCAAGGAAGAAGAAGAACAGCGCGGCGATGAGCGCCACCGGGTGTTTGTAGCCCGCGGCGAAGCCCAGCATGGTGAGCACCAGCAGGGCCACGCTGCCGACGAATACGGGCTTCATATAGCCGTACTTCTCGGCCCAGATGATGCCGGGGATGGCCAGGGCGAACGAGATCAGCGTGACGGGCAGATAGACCATCCAGTGGTGCAGCAGGGGAATGCCGGCGTATTGCACCAGCGCCACGGGCACGACCACGAACATGCTCACCTGCAGGAAGTTGACGACGAAGATCGAGAAGTCGAGCTTGAGCAGCGCGGGGGTGAACACGGCGCGGGCCCAATGGCCTTCGATCTCCTCGGAGTGCGTGGTCAGGGGCGCGGGCGGCACCACCCAGATGACCACGGCGATGGCCAGCACGGCGAGGATGCCGGTGAGGTCGAACATGCCGGGCACGGAGATGGCGTGATAGATGGGCGGGCCCGCCACGAGCGAGAGGATGAAGGCAAAGCCGATGGTCATGCCCACCATGGCCATGGCCCGGGTGCGATGCTGCTCGCGGGTGGAGTCGGCGATCATGGCGGAGATCGCGGCCGAAATGGCACCCGAGCCCTGAATGGCGCGGCCGATGATGATGAGATAGAGGTTGTCGCTCGCCCCGGCGACGAAGGAGCCGATGGCGAACAGCACCAGGCCGAACACCATCACCGGCTTGCGCCCCAGCCGGTCGCTGGCCACGCCGAAGGGAATCTGCATGATGGCCTGGGTGAGGCCGTAGATGCCCAGCGCCAGGCCGACGAGAAACTTGTCCTGGCCGTGCGGCAGATGCTGCGCATAGACCGAAAACACCGGCAGGATGAAAAACAGCCCGAGCATGCGCAGGCCGTAGATCGACGCGAGCGTGCTGCTGGCGCGGCGCTCGGCCGGGGTCATGGCGTCATCGGCGGTGGAGGGCGATCGTCGGGAGGATTTGGAGGCCATGGGGAAGAACTCGGTGGGGCCACGGTGGGCCTGAAAACGGGGAACTGGATGTCGGTCGCGGGCGAACCGGGGCGGCCAAGCCGGCCGGGCCATGGGCAAAGAGCGCATTTTCGCCCAAAA
>JAJTBQ010000255.1 GCA_021286835.1 Thiomonas sp. | reverse complement strand
CCTGACCGTCTGGATCGGTCTCGCGGCGCTCCTGATTGCCGGGGCTGCCCTGCTGGCGGTGCGCGCCAGACACTGAGCGATTGGGCGCCCGACGGCGCTTTGGCCTGGCTTGGCCCATCTTTGTCATAACATCTCGTCACAATTTGTCCCCCGGATTTGCGGGGGGTGGCTGAAGGGGGGAAAGATGACCGAACTGGCCTCACAGGACGTGGTGGCGCAGCCGCCAGCGCAGCGACTGCAAGAGCGTGAAACGGCGCCAGCGGCTTACGCCCTGGGGCTTGCCGCGCTGGGCAGTCTGACTCTGGCCGCCTGCGGTGGCGGCTCGGGCTCGGGCGATGCCGGCTCAACGGCGGCCAAGCTGCCGCTGCCGACGCAGGCCCAGGCGGCGAGGTTCACCAGCACGGCCGGAACGGGCGCGACGCAGACCGACATCGACGCGCTCACCGCCCGTGGCTACGAGGCCTGGCTCGACGCGCAGTTCAATGCGCCGCGCAGTCTCTCGCATTTCGACTGGCTGCTTTCCAAGGGCTATGGCCTCGCAGCCGATCAGTACAGCTTCAACGGCATGGACGCCACGATCTGGCGCAAGCTGCTGTCATCGCCCGACGTGCTGCGCCAGCGCGTGGTGCTGGCCTTGTCGGAGATCTTCGTGGTCTCCATGACCGGACTGAGCACCGGCTGGGGCAAGTTCGCGCTGGCCGCCTATCTCGACATGCTGGAGGAGCGCGCCTTCGGCAGCTACCGCGACCTGCTCGGCGCGGTGAGTCTGTCGTGCGCCATGGGGGTGTACCTCAATATGCGCGGCAATCAGAAGGGCGACCCCAAGACGGGGCGCCAGCCTGACGAGAACTATGCCCGCGAGGTCATGCAGCTGTTCAGCATCGGCCTGTTGCAACTCAACCCCGATGGCAGCCCGAAAACATTGAGCGACGGGCGGGCGCAATACACCTACAACCAGGAGCACGTCACCGCCCTGGCCCAGGTGTTCACCGGATGGGACTTCAACACGACCAACGTCAATGCCAGTCCGGCGTTCATGCGCGAGCCCATGCGCCACATCGCCGCACGTTTCGTTGCGGGCGACAAGAGCGTGCTGGGCGTGACGATTCCGGCTTCGGCCGATGGTCCGACGGCGATGAATCAGGCCTTGGACGTGCTGGCCGGGCACCCCAATGTCGGTCCGTTCATCGGACGGCAGCTCATACAACGGCTGGTGTGCTCTCAACCGAGTGCGGCCTACGTCGCGCGCGTATCGGCCGTGTTCGCCAACAACGGCCAGGGGCAGCGCGGCGATCTGAAGGCGGTGATCCGTGCCATCCTGCTCGACCCTGAAGCGATCAACCCGCCAACGGGGCCGGCCAGCGGCAAGTTGCGCGAACCCGTGCTGCGCTTCGTGCAGTGGGCGCGCACCTTTGGTGTGACGTCGCCTTCCGACGCCTGGGCCGTGGGCGACACGTCCAATCCCAGTTCGCGCCTGGGGCAGAGTCCGCTTCGCTCCCCGTCGGTGTTCAATTTTTTCCGGCCAGGCTATCTGCCGCCCGATTCGGCCCTGGGGGCCAACGCCGTCACGGCGCCGGAGTTTCAGCTCTGCAACGAAACCACCGTGGCCGGTTATCTCAACTTCATGCAGAGCGTGATCCAGAACGGCATCGGCGACCTCAAGCCTGACTACACCGCTCACTACGCGCTCGCCAACGACGCCACGGCCCTGGTCGCCCGCTTCAACCTGCTTCTGGCCGGGGGGCGTCTAAGCGCGGAAACCCAGTCGGCCATCGGCACCGCCGTCGGCACCATAGGCGCGACGACGGACACCGGACGGCTCAACCGCGTGCGCGCCGCCATCCTGCTGGTGATGGCAGCCCCTGAATATCTCATCCAAGTGTGAGAGGTTGCGAACCTTACAGCCACGCCCGAAACATGCTCAACCTCTGAGGCCCCTATGCCTGTCAGCTCAATCAAATCCCTGCAGCGGCGAGCCTTTCTTCGCCGCAGCTCCATGCTCGGTCTGGTGGGCCACGCGGCGCCCTGGGCGCTCACGCTGTCGGCCATCGGCGAGGCGGCAGCGGCCGATGCCACCGGCTACAAGGCCCTGGTCTGCGTGT
Source organism: Thiomonas sp. (assembly GCA_021286835.1). Lineage (GTDB taxonomy): Bacteria > Pseudomonadota > Gammaproteobacteria > Burkholderiales > Burkholderiaceae_C > Thiomonas. Next base: position 1,155 of record JAJTBQ010000255.1, on the reverse strand, counting down.
TTCTCAGCGGTGGCAACGACCACGGCAACACCCTGGTGCCCTACGACCAGCCGAGCTACGACGCCTACGCCGCCATCCGGCAGGCGCTGGCCACGCCGCGCGACCAGCTCGCGGCCACGGCGCTGACTCCCAGCGTGGCGCTCGACGGGGGAAGGCAGTGGGCACTGGCGCCCACGATGTCCGGCCTCAAGCGCGTGTTCGACGCGGGGCGGCTGGGCGTGCTGCTCAACATCGGCACCCTGGTGCAGCCGACCACCGTGGCGCAGTACAAGGCCAAGAGCGTGCCGTTGCCTCCCAAGCTGTTCTCGCACAACGACCAGCAAAGCGTATGGCAGGCCGCCATGCCCGAAGGGGCGATCACCGGCTGGGGCGGACGCATCGGCGATCTGTTTCTGTCCAGCAACGGCAGCGCCACCTTCACCGCCATCAACGTCTCGGGCAACGCGGTGTTTCTGTCCGGTCAGCAGGCCGTGCAGTACCAGATTTCCACTGGCGGAGCGATCCGCGTGAACGGCGCCACCAGCAGCCTCTATGGCTCGCAAGCCTGCTCCAACGCGCTGCGCAACCTGATCACCGCGCCGCGAGAGCACTGGATGGAGCAGGAGGTCAACCGGGTGACGGCGCGCTCCATCGCGGCGCAGAGCACGGTGGCGTCCGCCTTGGCTGCAGCGCCAGCCAACTTCACCGTGCCTTTCGACACCACCAATCCGCTTGCCAGCCAGTTGCTCATGGTGGCTCGGCTGATCGCCTCCCGGGGTGCACTCGGCGTGAACCGGCAGGTGTTCTTCGTCTCCATCGGCGGGTTCGATCTGCACGACAACCTCAACGCCCAGCACCCCGCGCTGCTTGGCCGCGTGGCCAGTGCGCTCGACAGTTTCGACGCCGCGATGGTGCAACTGGACGTGGCCAACGACGTGACCGCGTTCACCGCCTCGGACTTCGGTCGCACCCTGAGTTCAAACGGCGATGGCTCGGACCACGGCTGGGGCGCGCATCACTTCGTCATGGGCGGCGCCGTGCGCGGCGGGCGTTTCTGGGGAGCGCAACCGGAGGTCTCCGTCAACGGTGCCGACGACGTGGGCCAGGGCCGTCTGCTGCCGACCACGTCAGTCGATCAGCTCGCCGCCACGCTGGCGAGCTGGATGGGGGTTTCGG
>JAJTBQ010000254.1 GCA_021286835.1 Thiomonas sp. | reverse complement strand
CAGCATCCGCTGGTGCAGCACAAGCTCACGCTGGCGCGCAGCCAGGACACCACCACCGACAACTTCCGCCGCCTGGTGCGCGAGATCGCCGCCATGCTCGCGTACGAAGCCACCCGCGACCTGCCCACGGAGCTGGTCGAGGTGACCACGCCGGTGGCGCGGTGCCGCATGCCCATCCTCGCGGGCAAGAAGCTGTGCCTGGTGTCCATCCTGCGGGCGGGCAACGGCATGCTCGATGGCATGATCGACCTGCTGCCCAACGCCCGCGTCGGCCACATCGGCCTCTACCGCGATCCGGCCACCCTGGAGCCGGTGGAGTACTACTTCAAGGTGCCCGAAGACATGGCCGAACGCCTGGTCATCGTGGTCGATCCCATGCTGGCCACCGGCAACTCGGCCGCCGCCGCGCTCACCCATCTCAAGCGCGCCGGCGCCACCTCGCTCAAGCTGGTGAACCTGCTCGCCGCGCCCGAAGGCGTGCGCACCGTGCGCGCGGCCCACCCGGACGTGCCCATCACCCTGGCCGCCATCGACGAGCGGCTCAACGATCACGGCTACATCGTGCCGGGCCTGGGCGACGCGGGCGACCGCATTTTCGGCACCAAGTAAGCGCGGGTTTCAGTGCGGCGACCCTAGCAACATCTTGTTACCGCTGCCGGGTTTTCCGGCATGGATCGTGCAGTCTCGTGCAGGAAGAATCGGCGCCGCACCATCGCAGTGCGGCTGCTCGATCCGTTCACACCACGCACAAGGACACTCCCATGTCGACTCTCTCCTCTGCGGCCGAGGCCGCGCCTTTACCGCCCCTTGAATCGGGCATCGAGCAGCGCGGCATCGAACGCGTGATGCCGCACGAGCGCGCGCATGTGCGCGTCTTCGACAACTTCACCATGTGGCTGTCGGCCAATCTGGTGATTTCCACCGTGGCGCTGGGTGCGCTGGCGGTCCCGGTGTTCGGGCTCGGGTTCTGGGACAGCCTGGGGGTCATCGTCGCCTTCAACATCCTCGGCGTGCTGCCCGTGGCATTCTTCGCCACGCTCGGCCCCCGGCTGGGCCTGCGGCAGATGACGATCTCGCGCTATTCCTTCGGCTGGCACGGCGCGAAGATCATGGCGCTGTTCAATGTGGCGGCGTGCATCGGCTGGTCGGCGGTGAACGTGATCGTCGGCGCGCAGATCGTCACGGCCATCAGCGGCGGCGCGGTGCCGGTGTGGGCCGGCATTCTGCTCATCGCCGTGCTGACCACGGCGGTCAGCCTGTACGGCTATCGCTATGTGCACCGCTACGAGCGCTTTGCCTGGATGCCGATGGCCGCGATCTTCCTCATCGTGCTGTTCACCGCCGGCGGCCAGATGCAGGCGCTGCCCACCCCGGTGTGGACCATGGCGCATGTCGCCTCGCTGGTGTCGTTCGGGGGCGCGATCTTCGGCTTTGCCACGGGCTGGAGTTCGTACGCGGCCGACTACAACGTCAACCAGCCGGAAGACACCTCGGCCAAGCGGGTGTTCTGGCTGACCTTCTTCGGCGTGATCGTTCCCTGCATCCTGTTGGAGTCGCTCGGTCTGGGGCTGACCACGGTGACGGCGTTTGGCAAGGCGGCGCAGAGCGGTGGGGGCGCCTTACTGTCCGAGGCCCTGCAGCCGCTGGGCGCGGCGGGCAAGCTGCTGCTGTTGCTGCTGGCGCTCTCGGTCATCGCCAACAACATTCCCAACGACTACTCGGCTGGCCTTTCGATGCAGGTGCTCGGTCGTGGCTTCCAGAAGATCAATCGTGCGGTCTGGACGCTGATCGGTGCCGTGGTCTACGTGATCATCGCCATTCCTTCGGCCGCGCATTTCAATGCCACGCTGGAGAACTTTCTCCTGGTGGTGGCCTACTGGCTGGGCCCGTGGGCCATCATCCTGATCCTGGAGCATGCGGTCTTCCGCCGTGGCCGCTACGACCTCGACCACTGGAACACGCAGAGCAAGCTGCCTGTGGGCTGGGCCGCGGTGATCGCCATGGCGGCGGGGCTGTTCGGGGTGTATCTGGGCGCGGCACAGTCGCTGTTCGTCGGACCGGTCGCCGGCCTGTTCAATCCGCCCTATGGCATGGACATCGGCTTCGAGCTGGGCGTGCTGTTCGCGGCCCTCGTCTATCTGGCTCTGCGTCGTATCGAGTTGCGCGGCACGCGCCGGTAAACCCGGGCTGGCTGTACCGAAGGCGCCGCAACGCGAGCCCGTAGCATGGCGGCGTGGCAGCGCGCCACCACCGCGGCGGCATGTTCGCCACGGCACGACAACACCACACACGGAGCTCGACATGGCCGAAGGCTATTTTCCAAATTGGCAACTCAAGACCAGCGGGGTGATCGCCCCGGATGAACGCCTGCCAGGGCCGCAGACCCTGGCCATGGGGCTGCAGCATGTGGTGGCCATGTTCGGCTCCACGGTGTTTGCGCCGCTGCTGATGGGGTTCAACCCCAATATCGCCATTCTGATGAGCGGCATCGGCACGCTGATCTTTTTCCTGGTCGTCGGCGGTCGGGTGCCGAGCTATCTGGGATCGTCGTTTTCCTTCATCGGCGTGGTCATCGCCGCCAGCGGCTACTCGGGCAGCGGGGCGAACCCGAATATCGGCGTGGCGCTGGGCGGCATCATCGCCTGCGGCGTGGTGTATGCGGCGATCGGCCTCATCGTCATGGGCGTGGGCGTGAAATGGATCGAGCGGCTCATGCCGCCCGTGGTGACGGGTTCGGTGGTCGCGGTGATCGGGCTGAACCTGGCGCCGATCGCGATCAAGAGTCACGGCGCCAGCAACTTCGACGACTGGATGGCGCTGATCTCCTTCGTCAGCATCGGCCTGGTGGCGGTTTACACCCGGGGTATGGTGCAGCGGCTGCTCATTCTGGTGGGTCTGCTGATCGCCAGCGTGATTTACGCCCTGTTGACCAACGGCCTGGGGCTGGGCACGCCGATGGATTTCTCCGGCGTCGCCCAGGCGGCTTGGTTCGGCATGCCGACGTTCGCCACGCCGGAGTTTCAGCCCAAGGCGATGACGCTGATCGTGCCCGTCGTGGTCATTCTGGTGGCGGAGAACCTCGGCCACATCAAGGCGGTGACGGCCATGACGGGTCGCAACCTCGACTGCTACATGGGCCGCGCCTTTCTGGGCGACGGTCTGGCCACCATGGTGTCCGGCTCGGCCGGCGGCACGGGAGTGACCACCTATGCCGAGAACATCGGCGTGATGGCAGCGACCAAGATCTACTCCACGCTGAT
>JAJTBQ010000253.1 GCA_021286835.1 Thiomonas sp. | reverse complement strand
GCCTGCGCCGAGATCCAGCCGCGCCGCTCGACGAACTCGCGGCGGAAATACTCCAGGTGGGCGATCGGGCCGCCGAAGGCGGTCAGGCCCAGTCGCAGGAAGGCCGCGAAGATGGGGCCGGGGCGGTCGGTCAGGGGAGGTGTTGTCGTGTCGGACATTGGGGTTATCGAGCTACCCGGTCGGGCCGTGAAAATTCTATGGATGCAGCATGACACCAGGGAGACCGCCATGCGTCGATTCGCCAGCCTTGCCTTCGTCCTGCTCATGCTGCCCGCCAGCGTTCTCGCGGCCACCGTGCAGATTCAGATCAAGGGCATGAATTTTCATCCGGCCGCTGTGAGTGTGGCGCCGGGCACCACGGTGGTCTGGACCAACGCCGACGCTTTCGGCCACACCGCCACCAGCGATACCAGGCTGTGGGATTCGGGCATGCTTCAGCCCGGGCAGACCTTCAGCCATACCTTCGACAAGCCCGGCAGCTATCCGTATCACTGCGCGGTGCATCCCTTCATGACCGGGACGGTGACGGTGAAGTGAGTCTGGGCAGGGTTTCCTGCGCGCGCAACAGCACCCACAGGCCCGATGCCGTGAGCAACCCCGCGGTGAACCAGAACGCCGGGGCGATCAGCCCGGCGACCTGGGCGACGCCCCCCAGCGCCAGCGCGCCCAGCGCATAGCCGGTATCGCGCCAGTAGCGGTAGGTGCCCAGCGAGGAACTGCGCCAGTTCGGGTGGGAAAGGTCGGCCACCGAGGCGATGAGGTTGGGGTAGAGCAGCGCCATGCCCACGCCCATCACCGCGGCGGCAGCCAGCCAGGCGGGCTTCCCCGACACCAGCGTGACGGCCGCGACGCCTGCGGCCAGCAGCCACAGCCCGGCGACGATGGGGGGCTTGCGGCCGACACGGTCCGACAGCGGCCCGGTCCAGAGTTGAGACACGCCCCAGCTCAGACCATAGACCCCGGTGACCCAGCCGATGTCCACCACGTCCAGCCCCTGGCCGTGCAGATACAGCGGAAACAGCACCCACAGCAGGGTGTCGGCCACCTTGTTGGCCACGCCGGCCTGACACAGGGCCGAAAACGTCGGGTGGCGAAACGACACGAAGGCGAACACCTGCAGCGAGGACGGATGCGCGCTCAGTCCTTCGGCGAACCTGGGCTTGACACCCTGGTGCCGGCCGTCGGCATGGCTGCGGCTTTCGGCGCGTGCCCAGGGCAGGGTTTCGCGCACGAACCGCAGCGCGGTGGTGAGTCCGGCGGCAATCACCAGCAGGGCGAAGCCGAGCAGGGCAGGCCGCGAGCCGTATCGCGAGGCCAGATAGCCGGTGGCAATGCCCGCCAGTCCCACGGCCGCATAGCCCGCGAACTCGTTGATGCCGGTGGCCAGTCCGCGCTGCTCGGCGCGGGTGATGTCCATCTTGCTCGTGACCGTCATGCTCCAGGCGAAGCCCTGGTTGATGCCCAGGAACAGATTGGCCGCGACGATCCACCACCAGTTCGGCGCGAAGTCGATCAGCGGCGGAATGGGCAGCGCCGCCAGCCAGCCCATCACCAGCACCGGCTTGCGCCCGATGCGTTCGGACAGGCGCCCGGCGACGAAATTCAGCACGCCTTTCACCAGCCCGAACGACACGATGAAACTCATCAGGAACAGGAAAGACGACTTGGGCACCCCGAAATCCTGCTGCGCCACCACGGGCAGCACCGTGCGCTCCATGCCGATGACCAGGCCGACGAATGCCACCTGCACCGCTTGCCAGATGAACTGGTGCAGATTGATGCGTATGCCCTGCCGGGGCAGGGCCAGCGTCACATCGGCGCCTTCACAACCGCCTGCGAGCGGCGCAGCGTGGGCGTGTCGCATGAGGGATGGGTTCACACCTTCTCAGAATGCGGCGTCCCGCGCCAGCGGCAGCCCCGCGGCCTGCCATTCCGGCACGCCTTCGGCCACCTTGCTGGCGCGAAAGCCGTGCTGCACCAGCAGCTTCACCGCGGCGTCCGACATCACGCAGAACGGCCCGCGGCAGTAGGCCACGATGTCCTTGCCGCGCGGCAGTTCGCGCAGGCGCGCCTCCAGTTCGGCCAGCGGCAGCGACCGCGCCCCGGGCAGATGCGCGGTGCGGAATTCGGCCTCGGGGCGCACGTCGATCAGGACGGCGTCGCCCTTGCGCACCTTGTCCAGCAGGGTCTGGCTGCTCTCCAGCGTCAGGCGCTCGGGCCCGGAGAACAACCGCTGCATCACAACCCTCAGGTCGCCCACATGCGCTTCGGCCACGCTGCGTAGCGCCACCCAAAGGGCGGCAACGTCGGCGCCGCTCAGGCGGTAGAAGCGGTTCTTGCCCTCCTGCCGCACCTGCACCAGCTGCGCTCCCCTGAGCACGCGCAGGTGTGCGCTGGCGAGTTTCACGTCGATCGAGGCTTCGCGCGCCAGCGCGTCGACAGGCTTCTCGCCCTGGGCCAGGATTTCGAGCAGTTCGAGCCGTTTGGGGCTGGAGACTGCCGCGCCGATGCGGGCGACCTGTTCGTACAGATGATTCTTGAGTTCGCGTGAGTCCATGCAATAAACTCTAACGAACGTGCGAATGTTTGTCCATCAGGGGTTTCTTCCGAAGAGAGGCACCGCGTTCCGGGTTTGTCCGCTACGGAGGACTTGGCGGCGCTTCTACGATCAGCCTATGCGCATGTGCTCAATTCCAGTCTCGCCATGACCTATCCGCACCAGACCGAAGTCGCCGCCCTGCGCGAGCAGCTCGCCACCGACATCGTCGGCCAGACGGCGCTGCTCGACCGTCTGGTCATTGGCCTGCTCACCGGCGGGCATCTGCTGCTCGAAGGGCTGCCCGGGCTGGCCAAGACCACGGCGGTCAAGGCACTGAGCAGCCGGGTGCATGCCGGTTTCCAGCGCGTGCAGTTCACCCCTGATCTGTTGCCCGGCGACCTCACCGGCACCGAGGTGTTCCACCCCGCCGACGGCTCGGTGCGCTTCGTGCGCGGGCCGCTGTTTCACGACATCGTGCTGGCCGACGAGATCAACCGCGCCCCGGCCAAGGTGCAGTCGGCCCTGCTGGAGGCCATGCAGGAGCGCCAGATCACCGTCGGCGGCGTGAGCTACGCGCTGCCGCCGCTGTTCCTGGTGCTGGCCACGCAGAACCCTCTCGAACAGGCTGGCACCTATGCCCTGCCCGAGGCGCAGCTCGACCGTTTCCTGCTGCATGTGCGGCTCGACTATCCCGCCGCCGATGAGGAATTGCGCATCCTGCAGATGCA